>JBHIXQ010000100.1:0-7222 GCA_041984705.1 Leptonemataceae bacterium
CCGGAAAATGAACCGGCAAATCAGTCAGTTGCGTGGACAGATGCATAAGTTGCAGGAGATGATCCTTAACAACAAGAAAGAAATCAAGAATAATCTTAATCTGGCTAGTCAGGCCAAGCAGAAGAACAAGCAGTCGGTTATGATCCTGAAGTCCCGAAAAGCGGGCCGTCTGAAGGAATCCAATATGAAGCTGGAGGATCTTTACAAGAAGATGGAAATTCTCTATCGCGTGTTGCGTAAAATGTATGAGAATTCGGAAATTATGCTGGAAGATATCCAGGATCAGGTGATGGTCAAGGAGCAGGAGCGAAAAGCCATACATGCCAGTAGCTCTGCTATGAAATCGGCAATGAATGTAATCAATGGAAATGCCGACAAGCGGGCGATGTTTGACCAGGCACTGGAGGCCATTGCGGATGATGTCAGCAGTAAAGTAGGGGAGATGGAGCGATTTATGGAGATGTCAGAAAACTTCATGTCTTCTGTGGATCTGCAAAACGGTGTATTTGAAGAAGAAGGACTCAAGATGTTGGAAAAATGGGAACAGGAGGGAGTCTCGCTTCTGTTAGGAGACAAGAAGGAGGAACTCTTACTTGAAGCAGCAGATGATGAAAATGTGCTTGATCTGAACCAACCCATCAAAAAACCAGTAAGAGTAGGGAATCATTCAAATCAGTACGATTCGTTTTTTGAATAATCTAATTTAAGCCTCTAATATTTAGCTAAATATCCAAGTACCATGGCAAGACGACTGACAACTTTTTCCAAGTTTTTGATCACTATGATCATTATTCTTGGGCTGTTTTTCCTCATACGCTTTATTTTAAATGAAACCGATCTGGGCTCTAAACTTAAAGAGCAGAGCCAGGAAGTCACAGGTCAGACTGATCCTGGTACCTGTATTCTGTTTTGAGTACCGGATGTCCTGTTCAAATCGATTGTAGCCCAGTCCCAGAGAAACTCCCAGAAATTGCATCATTGGACCGGTAATCTCCCTTCGGTCAGCCAGATGATAACGAATCTCCAGACCACGGCTGCGAGCATCTACATTCCAGTCTTCGCCTTCGGAACGTCCGGTTCCAGAAGGTTGATCCATATCAAAGGTAACGTAGCTCAAATACAGATCAAAACGAGACAGAGAGTACCAGGGCGGAGTCTTGGTTACCAGATGGGTACCTCCCATCACTTCTCCCAGATTCATTCCCAGATACAGTCTGGGTTGAGCGGCAACCCCTGTGGAAGGCAGATTCTCTACAGTGCCTACCTCGGCCACATGTACATCCACCTCTTCAAGGGAACGATAGCTTACTGCAGCGCTGAGACCAAAGGTAAAGCTGTCCAGATTGATATCTCCCATGGGAGCGCCGCTGAGACTGGCCAGGGCAGCTGCTTCTGCCATATCCTCAAATACCTGATCGAAATACTGATACTGGATATCGTTATAGATACGATCCAGCTGTGCCTGGCTCAATGGAATGGAGGAACAGGCAGCACCGGAGCATACAAACTGGGCCCTGATCTGGACCGGGGCCAGCAAAGCCAGCCCCATTACTATGGGTAGAAGCCATTTCATTCATGTTCTCCGGATTCCCCATTGGACGCAGGATTTAAGACCTTTCCAATTGGGCTGGAGTCGTTTCTTTGCCAGATGCGCCAGTGCTCAAATCCCCGGTATCTAGCTATGAAACGAATCCACTGATTCGGCAGTATGCTTTCACGCACCGGCCAAAACCATCCATTCAGTCTTTCTATGATAACAATTTCCCTGAACTCAATTGCACACCAGATTCAAGAGCTTGTCCACCGGAATCCCGGGGCATTATCAGGAATCAGATTTCAGCATTCGGGATCCTACTGTCCGCTCACCACAAGCTGCATGGAGCCGCAACCCCGGAGGGAATCAGTGAGACTCACAAATCGCTGTAGTGGCAGCTCTGCTGGCGCCCTGACTTTAAAGATCGGTTGCGATCCACATCGATCTTGAAGGCTACCTCGTAGATCCTGCAGACTGGTTTCAATATTCAAAGAAGGAATTCGAACTCGATCAGCCTCCAGATAGAGATTCAGGGTGTTTTCCTTTTTTTGTGCATCACCGGTGCTGGATTCCGGGAGTTCCACCGGCAAAACATACTCGGAAACCATTTGAGTGGAAACCAGAACGAAGATCAGTAGAATAAAGATTATGTCCAGGAAGGAAGCCAGGGGCAGATCTCCGGACTCTTCCTTTCTGTAGCTGGAGAATGGACTCATGAATCCTGACCTTTCATCTTACTTAAAAGATCCAGTTGTCGCACCGCCAGAGCATCTTTAAGCAAATGATGGGCCAGCAAAAACGGCAATGCCAGAATCAGCCCGGCAATGGTGGTATGGAGGGCCTGGTAGATTCCGGCTGCAAATACATCCGGGCCTGCCTGGCCCTGAACCTGCATATCTGCAAAGGCCTGACTGATCCCCAGAACAGTACCCAGAAGACCCAGCAAAGTAGCCATGCTGGCCAGCCGCGAAAGCCATAGAATGGCGCTGTGAGTGGTAAAGCAGATTCGTTCAATGGCCTGCACCGTAGCCCCCTCGCCTCCGCCCAGTTCCTGCACCGAAGTTCGAATCCTTGAGATCCAGTTCCCGGAATCCTTCCTCATGCTTCGCAGAGCCTTTGCAGAGTATAAAATCAAAGACACTGCAATTACAGAAAGCAGAGTCAGAACATACATTACCGGACCGCCGGCCAGATAGGCTTGCATCTCACTGAAAGGAAAGCCCCCGTCCCATCAGTAAACGACATTTCCGTGGACAGCCAGCCCCGCCAGGGCAATGTGAACCGGTGCGGCCTTTTGCTTTTGCATTGATCTTCGTAGTTTTTGGAGCGCTTTGCTTTTTCTTCTTTGGCTCTGTCCTGGAAAGCATTCGTCCAGGAATTGTATTTCCCGAAGGTCAACCCGGTCCCGGGGATATGAGCCGGCTCACGGTGTTTTCCATGTTTGTGCTGATTCTATCCTACGCATGCTCCGAGGCCATGATTCGACCCTTTTTCGGTCCTCCTCCAGAAAGAATCAGTCGCAGAAAAAGAAGAAGGGATGCAGAAGCCCAGGATCGTGACGATGAAAATGGCCGGCGAAGCGGACGGTCCGGTTCAAGGCGGCCGGAGGAACGAAGCAGAGTGCTACATCGATCCGAATTCGGATCAGATGAACCAGGCGGAAGGCGAAGAGCAGGAAATGGGCGACGCTAGATTCCAGGGGCCTGGTCAATATGCGAATCTGTCCGAAAAAGACCTGGGCACTGTAGCAGCCGGGCTGGTTCATTACTGTAAAAATTCCAATCCACAGGGTGCTGTCTGGTTAATGGAAGGAGACCTGGGCGCAGGAAAAACCACCTTTGTAGCCTGCGCCGCGCAGGCTCTGGGAATCCAGGATATTGTAAACAGCCCAACCTTTAATCTTCATAACTACTACTCTGGAAGCGAAGGTGACTTGAATCACTTCGACCTCTATAGACTGGGCAATGCAGCCATGATGGAGCTGGAATTTGCTGAAATCTGGGAAAGCCCCGGGCCTCGATTCACCATACATGCCATTGAATGGTGGAACAGACTTCCCGTAATCTATTCCCGGCTGAGCTTCTATCGCATAAACATCCTTCGCACCGATGATTTGCACAGGACTCTTTCTATAATTGAACTGAAAGATAAAGAGGTAAGGCCCTGATCGATTGCGCAGTCAGGGGTGCCGACCATATGAGAAACCTGCAACTTCAAAAGATCCGGAGACTTACATGCATTGGCTTTGTATAGATACATGTGGACCGTACCTTTGCGTTGCTCTGGGCTCGGCTGATCGGTTCGAAAGTGTAGTACAACCGGGCCAGAATCGATCTTCCATAGATCTTGTACCTGCGATTAAGAAGCTTCTGGAAGATGCCGGATTGAAAAAACCAGATTCTATTGCAGTTACGGTGGGCCCTGGCTCCTTCACGGGAACTCGGATAGGCGTCAGTACTGCCAGAAACCTGGGCATGCTGTGGAGCATTCCAGTCCAGCCATTCTTTTCTCTGCAATTCTATGCCGAGCCATTAAGCAGGCTTGCGACCTCCGCACAGAGTTTTATGATTTCTCTGGATGGAAAACAGAACAAGTTCTATTCGCTGATTGTCACCGATAGCTCCAGAATCTACGACACCACGGAAGATCATTTGATGGATTTGAATCCAGAGCAACTGGTGGCCGAAACAACGCCTGCTATGCCCATCTACTGCGATGCGCCGGACCTGCTTAAAGAAAGGTTGCCAGAAGCGAGGCAGGTCCTATCCTTGCCTCAGCCAGAGCCGGAATCTTTTTTTCGCCTTCTGGACCGATCCGCAGGTCAGCCGCTTCCCTACAGAAACATTGTTCCCGTTTATGTACGAAGCGATCCCGCCACGGCCAAGTACCCGGAGGGCTTCCAGCACAGGCCCGAACCCTGAGCCAGCAGTTTCCTTCTACCCGGGCTCGGGAACTGGAATCCTCCAACAAATCGAATCAGTCTGCGAATAATACAGAAGGGATGCCGCAGCCAAATACCATAAGAAATAAAGAAACGTAATGAAAAATAATACATCAACAGCCAGAATCCTGGACTTCCTGCGAAAGCGAGCAGGACAGAAGATCACAATAAAGCAGCTTATCAAAGAGGTAAACTCTGCAGCAGAGAAAAATCGAAAGCAGAAATCACGCGATAAGAGCAAGAACAAGCGAAAGCAGAAAGCAAGAGTCAGTGGAGTAAGGTTTGAAGAAGATCCTTCCATAGTACTGGCGGATCTGGAACTTCTGGGATTACTTCAAAAGCACGGATCATCCTTTCTCGTAAGAAAGCCATTCTCTCTTGAAGCGAAGATATCCTTCAGTCCCAGCGGATTGT
This sequence comes from Leptonemataceae bacterium, assembly GCA_041984705.1. Classification (GTDB taxonomy): domain Bacteria; phylum Spirochaetota; class Leptospiria; order Leptospirales; family Leptonemataceae; genus UBA3465. The sequence continues at coordinate 4,890 of JBHIXQ010000100.1, forward strand.
ATTTTGGCATGCCTTTTGGTGCCGATCCAGAAGCCAGGGATCTATTTATTCCACCATCCATGAGTGGTCATGCACTGCCGGGGATCGTGTGAGACTGAACCTGCTGGATCGTAAGAGAGCACGATTTGAAGCGGAAGTTACCCAGATCCTCCATAGAGATAGAAAGTTCTATCGAATGAAAATACTTTCCAGACCGGTAAAGGACATCGTTCCTGGAGTTCTTCTGGATACCCAGGGACAACCCGGAGGATGCTTTCCGGTACGAGGGATCGCAAACGATACAAAGGTCCGCTTCAAGCCGGATCGAGTGGTGATCGTTGAGCTTTCCGGAAAGAGCGTAAAACATCAGAGTGCTCATTTTTTCGATGCACGTTTTATTCGATTCGAAGACGATACAGACTTTGATATAGATTTCCAGAGGATCTTGCTCAAGTATGATCTCGATCCAGTGTATCCTGAACTGCCTGTGCCCATGGAAGGTATGGAGCTGGAACCGTCCACAGTCAGTGACTGGAATCAGCGAAAAGACCTGCGGGATCTATATACAATTACCATCGATGGCGCAGACTCGAAAGACTTTGACGATGCATTGAGCCTGGAAATGCCAGATGGCAGAAGAAAGCCCTATAGACTGTACGTTCATATTGCCGATGTTTCCCATTTCGTAGAAAAGAATTCTCCTCTGGATGAAGAAGCGAAAGCCCGGGCCACATCCTATTATCTGGGGAATCGTGTGGTCCCCATGCTTCCCCCTTCCCTGTCCGAAGAGTTGTGCTCTCTAGTCGCAGGAAAGAATCGTCTGGCTTTTACCGCCTGCATGGAAATTGATCCGGCGAAAGGCACCATCCAGAAGTCCGAATTCTATACATCCATTATCAAAGTGGATAAACGATACACCTACACCCAGGCAGAAGAACTTCTCACCGGCAGCAAAGATCCGATTCTTCCGGATCTATGGAAGTTAACGGAAAATCAGCGAAAGCAACGCATGAAAAGCGGACGCATCGATTTAACCATTCCAGAACCTAAATTTGTATTTGGCGAAGATGACCAGGTTACAGAGATTCAAATGAAACCCCGGCTAAAATCCAGCATGCTTATTGAAGAATGCATGCTTTCCGCTAATATCGCTGTTGCATCCTTTCTCAGAAAGAAAAAGGCCAATACACTTTACCGGGTGCATGAACCAATGAATGAGGAAAAACTGGAAACGCTGAATGCCTTCTTCGACATTTACAAAATTCCCTACAAATTAAAAAGCACCGATCAAAAAGATGTGCAGAAAGCTCTCCAGGCAGTGGAGAAGAAAGGAAGCCTGGAATCCAGGATTTTTAACATGCTACTGCTGCGCTCCTTTATGCAGGCGGCCTACAGGCCAGAACCTGCCGGACACTGGGGTCTGGGGTTTGAAGATTACGCCCATTTTACCTCCCCCATTCGAAGATACCCGGACCTGATTGTGCATCGATCCTTGAAAGCAGCTCTGAAGCGAAAGAAGCAACCATACCAGGAAGATGAAGTGGAGCTTCTGGGCAGTCACACAAGTGATCAGGAACGAAGAGCCATGGATGCAGAACGCGATGTCTGGAAGCTCAAGCTTGTGCGATATATTGAAAGCACCGGAAAAGAGGAGTTCACAGGATTTCTAACAGGATTTCGACCGGATAGAGTATTTCTTGAAATCGAGGAATGCCCGGTGGAAGGCATTGTTGAGGCAAGGCATCTTACCAACGATACGGAGCTGGTATTGCCAGATCCATTTTCGGTCTATATCAAGAAGTTATCCAGGCCAGCCTTTCTGGGTGAGCGATGGCATCTAAAATTGGAACGAGTGGACATCGAGCAATTGCGGCTTCTCTTTGTTCCGGTATGGGGCAAAGAAAAACGGGCCTTTGGCAAAACCTGAGCCATCGGCCCCGAGGCTACCTCGAAGTTGCCAGACATTCAGCCGGCAAGGCTAAAGCCGGCCCAATCGTAATCGAATTAATGAAGCATCGCATAGGAGATGATCATTACAAGACCATTTGTAACCATATGCGCAAATACAGCAGGAATCATGCTGCGATTATATTCCCGCATTAGACAGAGACCTGTTCCCAGCATAAAAAGGTAGGGAAGGGCTACGTATCCCTGTGGGTGCAGGATGGCAAAAATAAACCCGGTGATGGGCGCAGCCGAAAGAATGGAAAAATAACGCCTCAGATATCCGTACAGAAATCCTCTAAAAACAAGCTCTTCCATTATCGGGGCCAGCACCACTGCCAGAATAAATGAGAGAACAAAGTGATCCTGCAAAATGAAGGCGATGGGATGCGCCTGCTCCACTGGATCGC
>JBHIXQ010000101.1:0-7185 GCA_041984705.1 Leptonemataceae bacterium
GCAACTGTAACATTGCTTTGCGCGAAAGTGCGGCGATCTGCGAACCTGTTACATCTGCAATGGAGCTTATGAGCTGACAATGTCCGGCAAGAAGGGCTGCTAGAAAAGCAAAGATGGTAAGAATTGAGCGAATTACTTTCTTCGTATCCATAATTGGCCTTAGAGTTGCGGAAGCGGAGAATGCGTCGAGCAACTTACATAACCGGCGCTTCTTCGCGGTCTGTAGTCTGAATCAGGGGCCTTTTAATCTGTATACCTGTACAGGATCCCGGCGGCCCTTGACCTGCATAGGGTCCAGAGCCTGGAAATCCAGGCGTTCTCTGCTGGCCGCATGGATGGCACGATCCTGGCTTTCCGGGGCTGGTTTGAAGCCCAGGTCCTGCATTAAATAGTAGGAAGCGGCATCGCAGTAGACTCCATCCGAGGCCTGCATCAAGCGAGCGGCCAGGTTCACAACGTTACCATGCATGGTATACTCACTGCGAATGTCGTTGCCCATGGGGCCGCAGAAAACAAGTCCTGTGGCCACTCCCGTTGTAGCCCTGTGTCCCAGCTCGCTCAGTTCTCGAACAATGTCTCTGGCTGCATACATGGCGCGCAACGGATCATCCCCATGAAACAGAGGAGGCAGGCCAAAGGCCGCCAGAATCACCGATCCTTTATCTTCGATTCCAAATCGGTTAATACTTCCTTCGTATCTGTAGAGACATCCCTGCACAATTTGCAGGATTCTATGAAGTCTCTCCAGGGGAAAGCTCAGTGACCAGTCTTCAATATTAATGAATAGAACAGAGACAATTCTTTCTGCGAACTGCTCTTCCAGGGAGGTGGGCTTTTCATCTGTGCCCACAATGGTAACGATGGATCTTGGGATATAGCAACGCAGGGCTTCTTCCGCTCTTTCTTCGATGGCATGGATGCGGCTGGTTTCGCGAACACTGCCCAGACTGGGATTGGCATGTTTGAGCTTGAAGACTTTAGAGCTGATCTTTTCTCCAAAGCCTCCCTTTTCCAGAAGCTGCCAGGCTCTGGGGTGGATTACCACTGTTCCCGGTTCTGCTTCCTTTTCAGCCAGGGCTGTCTGGCGAACAGTATCACCTGCTACGAGAATTTCCCATCGATCGAACAATCCGCCCAGACTCAAAGCGGTCATGGGGCCGGCCCCGATTCCGATTCTTAGAGAAACTTCAATATCCCGTGCTATCGGGAAATTGCTGAGCTCCTTCTGAATGGCCAGGGCACATTGCACAGTTTTTCTGGTCTTTTCCTTGAGGTCCTCTGGATTGTCCGCTTTCCAGACAGCAAATACAGCATCCCCGGCAAATTTGAAGATATCTCCTCCAAACTCATCGATCATTTCGATCTGACGGCCCAGGTACTTATTGATGATTCCAGCAAGTTCCAGCAAACCGGTGCTGGACTGGCTCATAATCTTTTCTGTAACTATGGTGAACTGAGCAATATCAGCAAACAGCGCAGCGGCCTGAAAATTCTCGGAATAGGGCTTCTGTGGAGGGGCCGGATTGGTGGCCAGCCTGTTTAAAACAAAGGCCGGCACATACTTTTTATAGAGAGCAAGCATTCCCCTTTAGCGATGATCACACATTCTCAATACGCTGGCGTCCAGTTTTTTTGAGGAGTCAGCCTTAAAAATGCTTCTCCGATCTTTTCCGGATCATCCCTCCTCGAGTCTCATCCACCACGCTTTGAATGATAAATGCGGATGGATCTATTTCTTCAATATCGGCTCGAACGGAGGCAACCTCCAATCGGGTGAGAACTGTATACACAATATTTATGTCCCGGTCCTCGGCTTTATGTTTCACCGGAGCATCCCCGGGTTTGCTTTCTTCTGTCTTTACATAGCCCTTGTGGCCACGAAATAATGTGACTCCCAGCCCCAGTTTTTCTGTAAGCAGATACCGAACTTCATCACTATTTTCTGAAATTATTGTCAAAGCTGTGTATTCTTCCAGTCCGTGGATAATAAAGTCAATAGTCTTGGATGCTGCGAAATAGGTCAGTATTGCATAAAGTGCTGTTTCAATATCTACAACCGCCGCTGCCACGCCGAATATCAGGATATTCAGAATCAACACAATGTCGCCCACGGCCAGACTGGTCTTTTTCCCCAGATAAATGGCCATAATCTCGGTGCCATCCAGTACACATCCGCCCCGAATAGAAAGTCCTATACCGGCCCCCAGGAAGAATCCGCCAAAACCGGAGATTAGCAATTTATCGTCGGTAATGATGGGCATTTCCAGAAAGCGAAGAGAAAGTGCCAGGCCCAGTATGGCCAGAAGAGTTTGGACTGCGAAGCGAACATTGATATGGCGAATGCCCAGCACGATGAAGGGAAGATTGAAGACGATGAGTAGAATGGAAATGTCTATTCCTGAAAGCAGATTGGTGAGCAGGCTAACTCCGGTAACTCCTCCGTCCAGAAATCCGTTAGGCAGTAGAAAGGATTTCAAGCCTACCGAGGCGCTAAGTATCCCAAGAACCGTTAGAATGAATCTGCGTATTAATCCTTTCACAGGCTTGCCTCAATTAAACCTCTTAGCGAATTAACCAGAACAATTCTCTGCACTGATTCCAGTTCGCTTTTTTTCAATGGACGAAAGCTGATTCGATGCCCCCATCTGCTCAAGAGTCTGGATCTCTGTACTCCGGCCAATAAGCCGCATCGAATAGGGGGAGTATACCATCGCTGATCCATCATGTAGAATACGTTCGTTATGGATCCTTCGGTGATCTCATTTCGTTCATTAAAAAACAGGACCTCATCATAACCCGAATCCCGGGCCATTGCAAGTCCTTCATTGTAGCATTTTCTTCTGTCCACTTTATGCAAGAGCCAGGGATCCCTGCTGCTCATGGAACTCTCTGCGATTTTGATTTTCCATAAAGAGTTTCGCGCATGTTTCCTCCGTGGTTCCTGTCGGGATATTGAATAGCTGAAGGTTCCGTTACTTTGCCAGTGAAGTCTCAAGCGAAATCTTCCTATGGCATATTCGTTCTGTATTTGGTCCAGATACTGAGTAAGTCGCTGGAATTGAATGGTCATATTGGATCGGTTGATTCCATTACTGCTATCTCTATTCGGGGAAGCGCTGGAGTCTTTCCGGGTTGCTGCTTTTTCTTCAAAAACCGGGCCTGGCAATCGCAATACTCGCCCGGATCGTAGCATTCGTTGAATATGAAGCTTTCGATTATTGATGCGGCCATGAACCAGTGCCATGGTTTCGATTAGACCTGGCTTCTCTGGCTTCACAGGTCTGACCTTCCAGTGCAGTTCCTTCCATTCCTGGCCGGCCTCCGAGCCCAGGGTGATTCCACCTCCGGCCCCATATCTCAGCATTCCTCGGGAGATCTCCGCTGTGCGAATGGCTACATTAAAGCTTCCTTCATTGGAGCGGACCAGGCCGATGGATCCTGTATAGATTCCACGGTATTCGGATTCTTCTTCGGCTATGATCTTCATGGTTTCTATTCTGGGAGCACCGGTAATGGAGCCAGAAGGAAACAGAGAAGGGATCATTTCCGAAAGCCTACCGGTGGGATGAAAAGCGGAGATTACAGACGTAAGCTGATGAACATAGGTGTAGGATTCCGGCTGGATGGCCTTTTCCAGACTGACCCCTCCGGCCGGGCTGATCCTGCCCAGATCATTTCTAAGAAGATCTGTAATCATGGCCAGCTCTGCCCGGTCCTTTTCGCTTTCCAGGAGCCTTCGTTTTAGACTTTCATTTTCTGTGGTATCTTTTGTAGCGCGTACCGTTCCCTTCATGGGGCGCACTTCCAGGCGAAATCCATCTTTGAACCGCCGATCCCTGGAGTTATGATGGTTGCGAAATAACTCTTCGCCATGCAGAGGGGAGTAGTCTGCAACCGGTCGGCAGGAAAAGAAAAGCTCCGGCGAAATGCTCACAATCTGTCTGTCCTCAAGATCGGCAAATACGCTATACGGGGATGGATATCTCTTTCGCAACCAGTGAAAGAAGGCCTCCGGATCTCCGGAAAAGGCAGTTCGAAGCGGCGCTGTAAAATTCACCTGGTAACTGAGTCCGCCTCGAATTTTCTCCTGGATAGACTGAATGTGACGATTGTAATCCGTCTGGTCCAAGCAGGAGTATATGGGGCCCAGATCAAAACTGGTTGAGCTCTTCGCGTCGTTTTCGGCCGTTGCGATGGCTTTTTTTATCCTTTGCAGACTTGCCTGAACTTCTGTCTTCTCAGACTCCACGAAGGCATAGGCGGCCATTACTGGATATCCATCCGGGAGAACCCCGGGCATAGCTACGTTCTGGAGAATACAACCCATCTCGTAGCTGAAGAGACAGACCACGTCGTAGGATTTCTTCCATTGATCTATGGTAGATAGAGCTTCCAGAATTTCTTCTCTGGATGGGTAGAGGGCTCTGGAATTCGGCATTTTCGCATTCAGCCTCAGAGACTGAACGGGATTGCTATAGCTGGCCTGCGCAATGGAATTCTGGCCTTCCTGTCCATAGAACAGGAAGCGAATCATCCGCTACTTGCCCTGCTGACCCTGTCTGCACTTTTGTCGGTTACCTGATGATCTGTAGAAGTGGATTTCAGGGTCTTCAATGCCAGCATTCCGCAAGCTCCATCCACATCCTTACCCGGACTTCCTCGATTAAATGCCAGAATGCCCTGCTGGCGCAAAGAGTTCTGAAAGCGTGCCATTTCCGCTCCCGTAGGTGCTCTCCATCCCTGTAAGGTGGTATTCAAGGGAATTAAATTGATCTTGCAACGAATCTTGCGTGAAAGGGCGATGAGCTTGTTTAGATCCTCTCCAGACATATTCTGCCCTGGAATCATAATATATTCGAAAGTAATCCGGCGGCGCAATTCCCTGGTATAGCGGTGGGCTGCTTCCATCAATTCCTGCAAGGAATGTTTCATGGTAACGTCCATTAGATCCTTTCGCTTTTCTGGATCGGGATGATTGAGCGAGATAGCCAGATTGAACGGTTGTCTCTCATCTATGAATCGATGGATGGCAGGCACAACTCCGGCTGTGGAAATTGTAATGTGCCTGGCTGCAAGATGCAGACCGTCTGGATGATTCAGAATCCTGGCTGCACGTATCACGTTTTCATAGTTATGAAATGGCTCTCCCATGCCCATAAACACAACATTGGTTATGCGCTCTCCGCGCAAATGCATGATTTGATAGATCTGATCCAGGATTTCGTAAGTGCGAAGATTTCCAATAAAAGGCAATGTTCCTGTGGCGCAGAAAGTGCAGTTCAAGGTACACCCTGCCTGACTGGAAATACATAGCGTCTTTCTGGTTCTTTCTTTTTGTTCGCCGGACTGACCTTCCGATACGATCCATACAGCTTCAAAGATTCTCTTTCGCACTCCGTCGCGACCGGGTACTTCTTCAGGAGATTCAAAGATGTATTTTTCTGTTCCGTTGGAAGAGACACTGCTTTCCGTGCAGTTCAGCAATGGTAATGCGCCGGACTCTTTCAGTTTCTCTCGAAGAGGCAGAGAAAACTCGGTAAAGTCATCCAGGTTTCTGGAACCATGATGATGAATTCTACGAAATGCCTGCTTTGCGCGAAATCGCTTTTCTCCCAGATCCGCAAAAGCCTGTTCCAGCTCTTCCAGGGAAAGATCGTTTAATGCGATGTTCGAATCCTTATTCATCCAGAAAAATTACACTCTTGTCTCCCTGGCGCTGCACAATCTTGCCCAGGGCTGCAGGTTTTTCATCGGTCATGGGATCAAAGGGAAGGGCTTGCCAGAGCTTCTGCAGCTCGGCCAGCATGGCCTTGGATTGATCTCCAGGAACAACGATCAAATACCCATACCCACAATTAAACGTGGAATGCATTTCTTTCAAGGGTAATCCGGAATCCTGCTGAATTCGATTGAAGGGAGCTGGTAGCTTCCAGGGCTTCAGCCGGGCGGCCAGGTCCGGGGAAAGTATGCGAGGAACGTTCTCATAGAATCCGCCGCCGGTTACATGGACCATACCATGGATGGGAAAGGATAGAATGGGGCGAATCAGAGGTTCATATATGATGGTAGGCTTTAATAGAATCTGATCTCTCAAGAAGGACTGCACTTCTTCATCTGCAGGTAGTTTGCCTTCAGGCATATAGAGCCTGCGAATCAGGGATAGTCCGTTGCTATGGATTCCGCTGGAAGGCAGGCCAAGAATAACGTCCCCTGGCTGGATCTTGCTTCCATCTACAATCCTGGATTTTTCTACAGCACCGACTACGAATCCTGCCAGGTCATACTCTTCTGGTTTCATGACGCCCGGGTGCTCTGCGGTTTCTCCGCCAACCAGAGAGCAATTTGCCCGGCGACATCCCTCTGCTATGGATTCTACAATGGCGGCCATCCTCTGCTGGTTTAGTTTTCCGGTGGCAATGTAATCTAGAAAGAAGTGGGCCGTGGCTCCCCCTACCAGCAAATCGTTGGCGCACATGGCAACCAGGTCAATACCTACGGATTCGTGTCGGTCAAAGAGCTGGGCCAGCACCAGCTTGGTGCCCACGCCATCTGTGGCCGAGACCAGAACAGGCTCATCATATTCCTTTAAGAACGATGCATCGTAGAGAGCGCTGAACCCGGCCGAAGGGCCCAGAACCCGATTATTGTGGGTGGATTTTACGGAACGGGAAATGGCCTGAACAAATTGCTGACCGGCTTCTGTATCGACACCGGCATCCTTGTAGCTCACAGTCTTACGGTCCATACGACCGATTTCTTATACAGCGCGCGCAGGTCTTTTCCGTTTTTCCCCGGATTTTCCTTTTGGAGCGGGTTTCTGATCCAGCAATCGGACGGCAGGTGCCAGAGGGGCATTGGGCAGAGCTTCTTCTTCCGCAGCTTCTACCAGGCCAGCTTCCAGATTTTCCATGCGCTTCTGGCATTTGCGGCATCGAGACATATGTTCCCTTATGCCCGGATCGCCGCTACGACCCAGGCTGTAGTTCATGATGTCTGAATCCTGTAAGCAGGCCACGCTAATTCATCGGCCGGATTTTCGAGCCTGGGCAATCATTTTTTTATAGGCCGATCCAGATTTGCGGATGGTTCTTGCCTGACTCTGGAAGTCTACATCCACCAGGCCGAATCGGGCCGTGTAGCCCTCGGCCCATTCAAAGTTATCCAGAAAGGACCAGTGATAATAAC
>JBHIXQ010000102.1:0-4012 GCA_041984705.1 Leptonemataceae bacterium
GTCCGACTTTACTCGCTTTCAACCGCTGAATCCATTTGCTTTGAACAGTCCGGCTCCCTACATTCTGGAGCTTCAGGCCCGACGGGAGTATGAAGGCTTTGGCGAATTTCCCTGCTTTGTAGGATTCGATTATGCAATCTATGCCAGGCAGCTGCGCGAAAATCGGATGCTAAGGGGGATACATGTCTGGTGTCAAACCGGAGGCTGGTCCAGATTTCGAAACTTCAGTTTTCTGAAACGGCGTTCCTATTTCAACGAACTGAACACAGCCCTTACCCTGGAGCTTTTCAAGAATCAGGGCGATGTGGACCGGGCTCTGGAAAAGTCCGGCTTCAAGGGGAAGGATCTTTCTCGCATGAGGCGATTTCTGGAATTGTCCGACGACCTGATCAAGCAGGTGCTCTATATACCATCGTTTGCAGCCCGGACTCTGTTCATTAATCGATCTCGCATACCTCCTCTGGTGCACATCCTCTGGGATCGAATTACAGTAACTTCATTGATTGCATTTATGATTCAGGTCTTTTCCAGGGATGTTCTGGCGGACCTAAGAAAGTCTGACGCTGCCATGGCAGGGCTTCCCGAGATGCGAAAGCTGGCTCGGAAGCTTAACATTAGCTACGACATAGACTTTCATGAAAGAACCATGCAACTAATGCAGTTATCGCAGCGGGTACTGCTTCAACCAGACCATGCATCCGGGAAGGCTCTGGAGGATTTTTATCAGAACTATAGTATGAAATACCCGGGGACATATGAATTGAAACTGCAGATTGATGCTTCCCCTGGGACCATTCGAAAATCTATATTGGCCTCTGTTCTGAGATTGTTTATCCGGGATGAACCGAACTATCGATTCTTTGATAAAGCCCTGTTTGGTCTTTCCGGGCCTTTGATTGTCTATGTGCTTTTGCCAATGGTTCGTCGCTACCTGCCTGGAACACTGGATCAGCAGGCCATGTCTCTAGCCGAACTTATTCGCTAAAAATCCAGATTCCAGGTGTAGCCAAGACTCAGGGGCAGGGCTTCTGTGCGGACCGATTGGATTTTTAATTCCTGCAGATTCTTTTCCCTGATGCCTTCCTGAATCCTGTATCCCTGAAATAATCCAGCGCCGGTAAGACCAAGATGCAGTGCAATCGACAGATGGGAATAGTTTTGAGCTCGCCCGGCCCGGTTTTCCATCTGCTGGCTGCTCAGATAATCTCCGCTGTAGGGATCGGCATATTCCAGTCCGGGGCCATAGTACAGATCAGCGATGCGCGCTGCATTGGCCGCGCTATTATAATTGATATAGCGATTATGATAATGATAGGCACCATACAGAGTTAACAATCGACCGAGAAGAAGCAGACCGCCGCTAATATAAGATTCATTTCGAAACGCATTGTAACCCGGAAGAAAGATCTCCGGCCAGATGCCATATTCCTCTCTGGATCCATCCGGCGTGTCTGCCCCTAGATTTTCCGGATTCGCCAGACAAAGGATCATAGAGACCAGAACGAAAGCCCGAAGTTTTCCCAGAATGATTGCGTTTAACCTGGATCCCGGGATTTGCCCGCAAGATCCCGGTGCCGCTGGCCTTTCGCTGACTGATTCCGAGTTGTTTTGCTCTCGCTCAAACCCATTTTCTGCTGTGAATTCGAGGCAATTCATAGACTTAGCTGTGCGAAATTGCTGGGCAGGCTTTCGGATCCTCTTTCATGAGCTGTAACCGCAAAATACACGGTGCCGTTGAATGGATCGGATGCAATGGAATAGTAGGTTCTGGAAGTGGTGGCCAGGCGATAGCGATCCTGATAGATATTGGCCGGTGGACTGCTCAGAAAGAAATAGATCCTATAATCGTTCCAGATAACCCCGGTATCCGGGTCCACCGAGGCCTCCCATTGTAGATAGATGCTTTCGGAAGGTACATCGTAAACCGCGCTGAGATTGGATGGTGCGGATGGACGCTGCACCCCTGCGATGAGCAAAGGAGACAACAGATAGTATTCCGCGGAAACCGGGTTCGGGGACTCGCAATGGGAAATAATTGAAAGACAGAGCAGCCCGATGCTTCCGCGTAGCATGCCGGCCAGCCAATCTTTACTGGTTTTCCAGGTGTTCATGAAGACTCCGGAATCCACAGGGAAAAGAGTCAGGACGCCGGGATTCTGGAAAGCAGGTTTTTCAGATTACCTTCGATGGTCTCATTGTCAGGACAGAGGGAATGGGCTTCCCATAAATGCTTGAGAGCTGCATCGGCTTGTCCCTGTAGCATGGACACCAAACCCAGATTGTTCTCACTGAAGCAGCGGCTTTTTCCTTCTTTTGAGAAGGCTACCCGGGCCTGGGCATAGTTCCCATTCATGGCCAGATCCACGCCACTGGAATGGGAATCGGATTTGTCATCTCCTGAACTGAGAAAATAGAAGCTATGATGGCAGTCGCAGTTCCCATCTTTTACCTGAAATCCATGCATTCCGGGAGTGCAGTAGGACATCGATACCACCAGGGAAACGGATAGAAACGGAAGGATTCGGTGAAGCAATTTCATGGTATTTACGAGTAGATGATGTCGCTTATGCCTTCAGACGGGCGCTGCCTCTGCGTTGCCAGTTACACATAATCTGGGAGCACAAGAATGCTGGAATTGGCCCGTCGACTGCATCTGTTTTCGTGCAAATCATTCCTGGAAATGGGTTGTCAGTGTATACCCATACCAGGTATATGTAATATTTCTGAGGCCTGTAGCGGGTTTCAGAATAAATGCGCGACGAATGGGATGAAAACAAGTAAAATAAGGATTGTGCAATCATAGACATTTCGGGAATTGGTGGGACATGGGTCGAATCGCAATCATACTACTTATTAGCATTGTAGCGCTGTCTTTCGGGCAATGCAAGAAAGATCCGGATGCAACTCAAGAGGCTCTAATTGAGTATCTTGTACTGTGTCCCACAGGCATTGATTCCTGCTACGACACCTGCAGTACTACCACTGGCTATCCAGGGGATGGGTCCAATTTTCGGGCTTTTGAAACCTGCACTGCCGATTGCGATGCGCGCTGCAGCACATCCACTCTCTTTCTGTCCATTTCTGATTGAACGCGGAGTGCGCGAGGGCACCTATCTTGTCTGTTTTGCCGTTCTTCCTATTTCGCTTTCTGTAGCTGACTGATTTCTGCGTTTAGATCGGCCAGGAAATAGTAAACGTCCGGAAGCTGGTCCTCATACACTTCCTTGTTCTGCAATGCCAGAGACTGAAAGCGCATCAGCCCCTGCATAAGCCTCTGCCTGAGTTCTTCCTTCTTCTGTTCCGGTACCCGAAGGTACGGGACTTGATTCCAGGCCCGAACAATAAACATTCGAACCTCAATATAGGTTCTCTGCCTTTGGAGGGTGGGGATGCGAAAGAAGATGCTCTCCGTTTGCACCAGTCCCAGAAATTGCACCAGATTTCGATTGGCCTGGGATATATGAAACTGGCTTTCCCGGGTTAGTTGTGCATTGTGCGAGATCCAGAGAAAAGCAGGCAAAATGGTGAACAATGCAGTCCTGCGCAGCCAGAGTAATAGATAGGGCTCTTCGCGAACAAAAAATCGCAAATAGAGAAAAACATGAAGGGGCCCCTGGTAGAACGAAAAAAGATCCCAGTCCGCCGGAAATCCGATAACGGGATTCCAGATGAAGCTATGTCCCAGAAAACACAGGAAAACGGCCAGGCTAAACGCTTCGGATGGATGCTGCTCGGAGTATCGAATCAGCCTTTCTGTTACACGATGCAGGGCCGATTTCCAGCGATTCGTATCATTACTGCCAGCTGTATCCGCCTCATCTGGAGCGCTTTTCGCAATGTCATCCGATGCATGCTCATTTCCGGATGCCTGGGTATGACGATCTGTCCATCGTCGAACCAGTCCACGCAGGAACGAAGCCGTGGAACGAATCCAGATCCGTGGTGCAGGCAGCCAGAGTCCGCTCAGACCAATCAAAGCCGGGGCCACGAGAATCAGAATGTTTAGCCCCTC
>JBHIXQ010000102.1:4022-7156 GCA_041984705.1 Leptonemataceae bacterium
CTTTAAGGTGCTGCAGGGAAATCAATCGATGGATGGGGTATATGGCAGGCTGAAAGGCAAAGGATTTGTGCAATTCAATAGGATTGGAAATAACAAAGAAGAAATAGTACCATACGATGCCCAGCACAGCCAGACCGGTAAGTACTGCTCTTCCTGCATATTGAAAGAAAAGCTTCCAATTGGTTCGGCGAGATTTGCTGGAAAGAATGAACACCAGAAGAACCAGAGCAGGCAGCGAAAATACCAGCACCATATGATGAGCGGCGCCCAGGGCTGCAAACAGTGCAGGGAACTCTGGATACACTGTGCGATGTGCTTTCCATCGCTCAAGTTGCACAATGCCCGCCACTACGGTTAGAAATAAGAAGAACGATGCAAAACTGTAATTCTCTACATACCCGGCATAGAGTTGCATGGCTGGCACAAAAAAAAGCAAAGCAAAAGCGGCCAGTCTGCGCATGAGCTTCAGTCTATCGGTGATTAAAAAAATTGTAAGAGCATGCAAAGTACCTGCGATGCAGCTTACCAGGCCAATGGCATCCGCAGCAGACATTCCGGTGTCATTGTTCAACCATAGATAGATCCTGGATCGCCAGAACAGAGCCAGGATTTCATCGAATGTTCCCAGATATCCCAGCTGTATGGCATGGGCCGGAAGATGCTCCAGCAGCAAGAGACTATCGCCCAGTCCTTCCGGCGGTGGAAGGAATCGGCGCATGCGAATGATCCATAATCCATAGAATATGAAGGGAGCCAGAACCGGTGTCCATAGCAGACTGCGCACTGTTGGTCGAGTGAATGGAAATCTATGAGGATAGGAGGTGCGAGTCCAGGATTCCAGTTTCTTTACAAAGCCAGTGTTCTTGAAATAGGGCTCCAGAGGAAGAGCCAGAGGCAATAGCATAAGGATCAGGGCTGCATGGCCATGGTAATGCTTGAGGCCAAATCCCAGGCCTCCGGGAGTGGTGAGGGATAGAGCTGCCAGACAAAGCAGAAATAGCAGCGGAATCATTCCGAATCGGACTCCAGGGAAACCGGCGCATTATTATCCAGAAAGCGTAGTCGCTTCTCGTTCCAGTCTTTTTCAAATCCCATCATGATCTTTCTGGCCGGCCAGGATTCCAGCAAATCTCTCATGCGGCGGTTCTGTTCCAGAAGCGTTTCGATGGTCTGTCGACTGATTCGCTTACCTTTAGATCTATCGGGCTCGCCGGATCCCGATGCTGGAGAATTCGCAGTGGAATTCTGGTTTTCATCATCTTGCGAAAGACTCATCTAATCGCTCCCATTGCATGAATCTGGGAATATAACCCAGGCGGCTCTGAATGCGTTCGAACCTGGTTTCTGGAATCCCTTCCGGTCTTTTCAGACTGTAGCCAGGTTCGGGCATGTTGCTTCTCCAATGATCGGGATAATTGCGAAATCTCTTCAGGATTCGACGGCTGTAGGGACCATGATCTGTAGCAATATGCAGAAGCCCATGACCGCGCATCAGGCCATGGACAGTTAAGGGAAAATCGGGCTGAATCAATCTGTGCTTCCAGTGTCTCTTTTTGGGCCAGGGATCCGGAAAGTTAATAAACACAGTGTCAAATGTATTAGAAGGAAACAGCTCGGTAAGAAACCAGGAGAAATTCACAGGTAGGATCCTCAGGTTCTCCAGCTTCCAGCGATCAATTTGCTTTAGCGTAGTAGAGATTCGGTCCGGCTTGATTTCCATGGCCACCATCTCCTGGTCTCTGTGCTGCAGGGCCCATTGAACGGCGAATTCTCCCCATCCACTGCCCAGCTCCAGAACCCTGGGCTTCTGCGGAGAGTTAAATAGCTCGTCTACTTCCAGAGACCGGAACTCCTTCCAGTGAATTACGGCCGGATGCCCGAAGTATTTTCTGGGTCTGGACGCAATATGAAAAAGTTTCTTTTGTAGTGCTACGGAGGTCATGAATGCTTTTTTCCCAATGATCCGCTGTAAACTGGCCGAAAATAGATAAGTACGCCTTTATGAATAAACATAGATCTATGAGGATGAATCGGTGCAAATAAAATTGTGGGGAGTCAGGGGCTCATTGCCATCTCCTCTGGACCCCAGGGATTACAGAAGCAGAATCCATGAGGTTCTGGAAAAAGCCAGATCCATCTGGAAGGATGAGCCTTCTCTGTCTGTAGAAAAAGTCTATGAGAAGCTCAGTCCGCCGCTGGCTGGCATTGTGGGTGGAGACACTACCTGCGTGGAGGTTCGTAGCGGCGATGAGCAACTAATCTTCGATATGGGCACCGGTGCCAGGCGACTGGGTTATGATATGATGGCCCGGGGGCATAAAGGTGATCTGCACATCTTGATGACCCATACTCACTGGGATCACATGCAGGGATGGCCTTTCTTCGCTCCTGGATTCATTCCGGGAAATCATGTACATTTTCATTCCTGCATCCCGGACTGCGAGGATCGTTTTACCAGACAACAGCAGTTCGAATTCTTTCCTCTGGGCTTTCACGATATGCCGGCAGAGAAAACCTTCCATACCTATGAGCAGGGAGATCAATTCAAGGTGGGCTCCTTTGACATTACAACGGAGGCCCTGATTCATCCCGGCGGTAGCACATCCTACAGAGTGGATTCCGAAGATAAGACGTTTATCTTTGCCACAGATACGGAATTCTATGGGGAAGATCTGGATGAGTTAATGAAGGCTAAAAAGCCATTCTTCAAGGATGCAGATCTGTTAATCATGGATGCGCAGTATTCACTGAGAGAGTCCGCCCAGAAGATTGGCTGGGGACATACGGCCATGGTGATCGCTGTGGACTGCGCCATTGAATGGGGTGTGAAGAAGCTGGCGTTAACGCACCATGAACCGGCGCATGATGATTTTACAACCTATAAGCTATTCGAAGAAGCGCTGGAGCACAACAAACAGTACGGCGATAAGCTGGAGCTGATGCTGGCTCGTCAGGGAGAGACACTGGAGCTTTAGTAGCTCCCTTCAGGTCTGTAGATTTTGTCGTAGGAGCCCTCTGGTTCCAGCATCTTATCTCTGCCTTCCAGGTTTTGCTCCTTCTTGAGCTGTTCGATCTTCTTCTTTTCTTCGATGCTCTCTACTACATCTTTCTCCAGAGCTACCTGAAAATAGCGA
>JBHIXQ010000103.1:0-7148 GCA_041984705.1 Leptonemataceae bacterium
AATTGTAGTTTATAGTTCTGATTTGCGCGCTGAAGATCTTCCCCGTACGGGAGCACAATTTCGCTCCTTGCAAGGCCAGCTTGAATCCAAAGTAACCGTTCTATTGAACGATGTGGAAGATCTATCACTACACTCATTGGCTCTGTTGCTCAGACTACTCAAGACTCTGGAGAATGGAGATCATGAAATTACCATCAGGTGCAATCCCCGAATATCGGAAAATCTACATTACCTGGGTCTCCACGCTTTGGTGCGAATTGAGGAGGCCTGAAGATGACTCTCAACTCCGAAGCATTCAAACAAGACTTTATCGTCGAGTGTCGTGATCTGCTGGATCGAGCCGAGTCCGTTATTCTGGATATTGAACAATGCGTCACCTCCGAAGGGTTGAATCAGCTCTTTCGAGCTGTTCATACTGTAAAAGGAAACCTATCTGCCTACTCCGGTCCGGGGATGATTCGATTACTGCATGACTTGGAAACGCTTCTAAACGCCTATCGCGAAGGCTCCAGCCAGCCCGCCCAGGATGATATTGATTTGATACTGCAGGCCGTGGACTGGGTTCGCAATCAGCTTAATCTGGGCCTTGAAGCCACAGCGTCCAATGCAGAGCTTGTGGATCGCCTGAGGCAGCGAATGGGACGTGCTTCCTCGAGCGCTGCTACCAGGGCGACGGGAATAGCAGATTCGGAAAGTCCCAATTCGGAGCCATCCAGGAAGCCGGCGAAGTTAAGAATACCCCGGGGATTGCTTGAGTCGGCGGCGAAGGATCATCTGGAAGTCCTGATCGCAACGATTGACATATCCGGGCAGAATTGTAATTCATTATCAGAATACGTAGATCTATGCCGGAAACTGGAAGAAAAAGACTGCAATCTAATTCAGAAAATAAGAACCGAAGAAATAACCGATCTCAACCAGAATTCAGCCTTAGAACTGGACTCGTGCATTCCCGCCTACATATTGCTAACCGCCCCATCCATAGACCTGGATGTATTTTCTGGCATCGGTCTTCGAGTGGATCAAAAGAAATTCCTGCAACGTTCGCCGGCAAATGCAGTAACAGCCAATCGCCCGGGGAATGCTGTCCCCCTTGCCCAATTGAGACAATCCGGTGAGGAAGCAACCGATTACGCAGACCAGGAGGGAGACCCGAAAGGCGATGAGAGTTCCGGTCGCGAAAGCGAGGACAGCTCGAGAGCTGCGAAGCTGGAGAATCTTCGGGTTCCTCTACGGCTCATCGATAACCTGATTCGCCTGGCGGGTGCCACCGTGGGAGCCAGAAATGAACTAATGCAGCTCATTCAGAGCTATGAAGATCCCAGGTTACAGCTTGTGGGCGGCAGGTTGGGCAAGATGGTCACTCAGATGCAAGAGGAGATCATGCTGACCCGCTTGCAGGAATTGCAGGCCCTCTTCAGTCGGATCCCTCGAGTTGTACGTGATGTTAGCAAGCAGTCGGGCAAGAAAGTCGAACTGGAGTTTTCCGGTGCAGACGTTGAACTGGATAAGAATCTAATCGATGCTATCGGAGAGGCTATTTTTCATCTGGTCCGAAACTCCATTGATCATGGAATAGAGAGCCCGGATGTGCGAACTTCCCTGGGTAAGCCGGAATCTGGCAAACTCAGTATCGGGGCCGAAGTTCGCAATGGAAGCGTTGTACTGTGGATCTCAGATGATGGGAAAGGATTGGATTTACCGGCTTTGCGAAATGCTGCGGTGCGACTGGGGCTTTATTCTGCTGCGGATGCAGAAGCCCTTACCGAGGAAGAAGTTGCAGAGCTAATTTTTCATCCAGGGTTATCTACAGCTCAAAACATTACGAATACCTCCGGTCGAGGAGTGGGCATGGATGCCGTCCGCGAAACCTTCAAGAGCGCAGGCGGCAGCATTTCTGTTACCAGTGTTCCTGGTCGGGGAACTCAGTTTCTGGCAACACTACCGCAGACATTATCTATCGTAACCTGTCTGACTGTGTCGGTTTCTGGACGGTATTATGCAATCCCACAAACGGGAGTGGAAGAGGTGGTTCTGTATCAGTCAGAACTCCTTGAAGAAGCAGGATCGGCCACCGTCTATCAGCTAAGAGGCCGCCTGATACCACTGGTTCGGCTCGGAACACTATTCGATGCCTCTACGGGTGTACCCCCCGGGGACTCATTTGTAGTTATTGTGAGAACGGAGCGCCAATCCTATGCTATCCATGTCGATTCCATCGGAAATACTGAAGAAATCCTGGTAAAACCTCTGGGGGAACATTTCCGGGGGAATTCTTTGTACTCCGGGGCTGCCGTTCTGGGGGATGGTACGGTTACTCCAATATTAGACATTTCCGGTCTCGCACGCTTTGCCGGTGTTCAATTCGTTCATCGCGAGCAGATGGAACAGACAGTGGAGAAAGAGCAGAACGATGTAGCCGGGCTCTACATTCTTTTTGATATCGCAGACCAGCGATTCGCAATCCCGGCTGAATGCAGTCCGCGAATCGAGAAATACAATGAGGATATCTGCGAATCAATGCTCGGATATCCAATCGCCCGGTACAACAATCGAATAGTTCCCATCCTGGACCTGGCATTCTGGTGCGAACTTGAGAAAAGAGGGGAACCAGAATTTCTCCTGTTGCTCAAAAATGAGGGGGAGTATCTGGCTCTTGCTTCAGAGCTGATTGTTGGAATCCAAACCAGTCTTCCTGCCCTTGAAAGCTGTGACCTCCATGAAGCGATGGCAGGGCAGGTCATATTAAACAACAAAACAATTCTCGTGCTGGATATTCTTGCGCTTTTTCGTTGGAGAAAGGCGCGTCAGAGAGAACTGAATTCTCGTAGCCATGGGTCGGCAGGGGCTCTCTCTGAGGCCGCGAAGGAGTTAACATCATGACTGAAACCCAATTACTCTGCTGGAGAATTGGCCAGCAGTACTTCGGGATCCCTCTGTCGGATTGTAAAGAAGTAAGAGAGCATGCGCGAGTCTATGACATCCCGGAATCTCGATCCTATGTGCTCGGCGTGGCTAACCTGCGAGGCGAGGTAGTGACTGTGATCGATCTCAAAAAGGTTGCTGGAATGCAGGATTCGCAAAGTGCCAGGCCTGAACTAAGCTCCTGCACTCTGGTTAGAATCAAAGACAATGAACAAGAGCTTGCCATAATGGTGGATTCGCTTGCGGACATTATGACGGTAGAAGAGAAGCAGATGGAAGAACCGCCTGCAAATTTTAACGAGAGGCAGCTGGCCACTTCGCGTGCAGTGGTGCAGACAGAAAAGGGGATGCTAATAGTTCTTGCCGTCTCGGAGATCAAGAAGGTCGCGGATTGAAAATGATGATCCGGAAAGGGTGATGTGGCTCATAATAGAGAAATTAATTAATCATAGAGTGAATAGTAAGAAAAGTGTAGGTATCGGGAGATTCTAAAAATGAAAAAAGTAAAAGGTAAAGGGGCGCCCGGAGAAAAGGGTGCAGGCTCATTTTTGATGCGCATGACTCAAAGGGGATCCATTAAGGTTCGACTGTATGTGATTCTTGGAATTGTACTGATTCCCATCGCAGTTGTTACGGCGGTCATCGCAAACAACCAGCTGGATTCGATTGCCAGAGCAGAGCAGGAATTGAAAGGAGCCCAGTATGCTGCTGTGGTTCGACCAATGTTGCGTTCCCTGGCAGAGCATAGAGGTTTTTCCCTGCTTGCACTTTCCGGTGTTGCAGGGGCGAAGGACAAGGTAACGGAAGCAGAAAACAGAATTGATTCGATTCTAGAAAAGCTGAGCGAAACGGATCGAGAGACCGGAGAATCCATTGATGCGGGGTCCAGGATTTCGGATCTCAAAGCATCCTGGAGGACTCTGACCCAGGCGGAGTTTGCAAGTAATATTGAACTCATCCGAGCCTATAATCCAATGTTCAATGAGGTGCTGGATTTCCAGAGATTTATCGGGGATTCATCTGGAATGGTTCTTGATGCCGATGCAAGCAGGTACTACTTGAATGATACAGCCTTGAATGATCTGCCCGTGGTCGTAAAGGCTGCCGCCGATGCCAGGGCATACGGGATACATGCCATTTCCACCGGCGACTCCGGATCAGCGGCGCGGGTACTGGGCGCCCAGAATTTGATTCGCACAACAATGAAATCTGCGGATGAGTCCTTCGATCTAATCGTAAAATTCAGTCCTCAGCTTGAGTCCAGACTTATCGCCCCGAGAAAGAAGGCACATGATGCAACCTCTGCAATGGATCAGATGATCGACGAATACTTCGCCGCAGACCGACATGAGAACTTGGACCCGGAAAAGTTTGCTCTGGTGGTGCAGAATGCTCTGGAAGCCCAGGAAGAGTTACTGAGCCTTGCTACCACCACTTCTGAAGAATCCCTGGAGGCAGGAAAGGCCAGCGAAATTCGAAATGCCAGCATCTTGATTGGTTCCGTGGCCCTCTGTGTGGTAATCGCCATACTGCTCCTGATTCTCACAATTCGAGGAATCAGTGGTCCGCTAGAAAGAACCGGTAATGAAGTGCGAAAGATGGCTGAGACACTATCTCACTCCAGCCAGGGTTTATCCGCCGGCAGTGAAGAGATGTCCACCCAGGCCACCAGTATAGCTGCCTCCGCAAACCAGACAAATCAGAATATCCAATCCCTGACCAGCGCTATTGAGGAAATGTCCACTTCTGTGGATGAGGTGGCCCGTAGAGCATCCGAAGCATCTGCCCTGGCACGCGATGCAAACGAGGCAGCCACAGAAACCGGTACAGTCATAAGTCGTCTTGGCGACGACGCTTCTTCGATCGGAGAGGTCATTGAGACCATTGCAGGTATCGCAGCTCAAACGAATCTCCTCGCCTTGAATGCTGCCATCGAGGCGGCCGGGGCAGGCGAGGCTGGCAAAGGTTTTGCTGTGGTTGCATCAGAGGTTAAAGAACTGGCGCATCAGACCAGCGCATCTTCCACGCAAATAAAAGACAAGATCGCAGCAGTCCAGGAAAGTACTCAAAGAACCATTGTGGCTATCGAAAAGATTACCAATGTAATTGCTCAGGTTACAGACATCAGTGGGTCCATCGCCTCCTCGGTGGAGGAGCAATCCATTACTTCCAAGGAGATTGCTGCAAATGTTACAGAGATTTCAACAGCGGTAGGAGAAGTGACGCGAAACATTACCGGAATCTCTACAGCATCACAGGAAGGGGCACGCGAAGCAGCCCGAACATTCGAAGTATCGACAGGCCTCAAGGTAGCTGCAGATACTCTTTACGAAGTGATTTACGCAACGCGAAAATCCAATGATTCGGATTCGGATGACTTTGATGCTCCTTCCGGTGCGTCTCCTGACAGGGAAAAGGACTCTTCCGGCATATCCAGTCTGGAATTACCTCAGGGAACTATTTGATTCTACGGACCTGCGCGCAGCTTCAGAAATCAGGAGTAATGAAGTGAACAGTAGACATCGAGTGATGATCGTAGACGACTCCAGCGCATACCGTCGCGTGATTCGGCACTGCCTGGAGCGAACTTCCAATATTGAAGTAGTGGCAGAAGCGGCAAACGGTCAACTGGCAATGCCGCTCATGCGAGAGTTCGCACCAGGCATCGTCATCCTGGACCAGGAAATGCCGGTAATGAATGGCCTTGAAACTCTAAAGAGCATTCGTCATCGGTACCCGCAGATTGGTGTGATAATGTTTAGCAGTCACACTGTCGAGGGTGCGCAGGTAACGTTGAAGGCTCTGGAAATGGGAGCCCTGGATTTCGTCGCCAAACCTGTGGGCACTGATCCTGTGGATTATATCAATCAGCAATTGGTCCCTCTGATCCAGGCCCTCCAGGTTTCTGAGACAACGGTTGATCTGAGCATGGCTAGCGCTCCTGCACGACCTGATCAGGCAGCAATCGTTGGAATTGGAGTGTCGACTGGCGGGCCGGTGGCTTTGCGAGAGCTTCTGGGAAACCTCCCTGGAGATTTAAGCACTCCCATCTTGATTGTTCAGCATATGCCACCTTTGTTTACCCGACAGTTGGCGGATACTTTATCCGGAATTTGTTCTCTGCCAGTTTTTGAAGCTCAGGATGGTCAGGCTATTGGACCGGGGGTCTATATTGCGCCCGGTGGAAGACATATGGAAGTTCGAGAAAGAGAGCGCGGAGTCCAGATCCACATTCACGATGGAGATCCTGAGCTTCATTGTCGGCCCTCGGTAAACATTCTGTTTCGCTCCCTTGCTCGAGTATACGGAGCGTCTGCGGTCGGCATCATTATGACCGGTATGGGTGAGGACGGATATGCGGGGATTCGTGAACTATACAGAGCTAATGCCCGGGTATATGCTCAAAGCCCGGAGTCCTGCCTGATCTTCGGAATGCCTTCGCGCCCGGTTAGGGAAGGTCTGGTCCAGGGTATTGGAGATATCCCAAGACTGGCAACCTGGATAGCCGGGACAGGGCGTCGCGCCGTACCAAAATTGGAGAATCAGAAACCATGCACACTATGACAAATACCGAAATGTATGGGAATGTGAGGCAGGTCATCAGTGATCTCACGGGAATTCAAATTGGCAGCGATAAGGAATATCTAATTCCGGCCCGCCTTTCCGGACTACTCAGCAAATATAGAATTTCGTCGTTCGATGATCTGGCGCGAAGTGCCCAGGAAAATGCGATACCGGGATTAAAGGACGACTTCATTGAGCAGGTATCTACTCACGAAACCACCTTTTTCAGGGACGAAAGTACGTTTACTGCTATTAGTGCCCAGATCCTGCCAGAGTGGATCCTGAGAAATGAACACGAGAGGCCGAAGTTAAGAATCTGGAGTATGGCCTGCTCTACAGGTCAGGAACCTTATTCCCTGGCGATGTTGATTCACAGAAAACACCCGGCTCTCTTTGAGAATATGGAAATACTGGCCACGGATGTCAGTCGGTTGAGTGTCCAGCATGCGAGTGCCGGGCTTTACAATTCCTATTCTGTAGGTCGGGGGCTTCCGGAGGAGTATCTGTCCAGATACTTTAGAAAGGCTGGAGACAATCATCAGGTTTCCGAGGAAATTCGAAGAGTAATCAAATTCGATACGCTCAACCTGCTCGCAGAAGGTTATCCGGGCGGTTGGGATATTGTACTGTGTAGAAATGTACTCTTCTATTTTGATATG
>JBHIXQ010000104.1:0-7133 GCA_041984705.1 Leptonemataceae bacterium
CCTGTAACCCTGGGCTTGCCCGGCGCCCTGCCTGTGCTAAATGAAAGCGTTATGGAGATGGCTCTCACCGCTGCACTGGCCCTGGAGTGCGAAATCAATCGACATACTCGTTTTGACAGAAAGCATTATTTCTATCCTGACCTTCCCAAGGGGTATCAGATATCTCAGTATGACCGTCCCTATGCAACCGGTGGCCAGGTTATCTTTCGCAAGAAAGATGCAGATAAAGACACTACCATTCGAATCCATAGAATTCATATGGAAGAGGATGCAGGCAAGTTACTGCACGGCCAGGGCGGCGGCGAAGCGGTGTCTTTCGTGGATTTGAACCGAGCCGGAGTTCCTCTACTGGAAATTGTATCTGAACCGGACCTTCGCAGTTCCGAGGATGCCTATTACTATCTGCAATCCCTGCGCAGCATACTGCGAGCCGTAGAGGTTACCGATGGAAATATGGAGATGGGATCTCTTAGATGCGATGCAAACGTTTCTGTTCGCAAGGGACCGGATGCGCCCTTTGGAACCAGGGTAGAGATCAAGAACCTGAACTCCTTCAAAGCTGTGCGTGCAGCCATTGATTATCAGATCGAAGAGCAAATCGCACTCATTGAATCCGGCCAGAAGATTGTGCAGTCTACTGTGCTATGGGATGCAGACAAGCGAGAAACCCGGTTGATGCGAACCAAAGAAAACGCAGAGGATTACCGCTATTTTCCGGACCCGGACCTGCCGGAATTCGTAATCGAAGAAGAATTGATTGAAAAAGTAAAAAAGGAAATGCCGGAGCTTCCTGCAGAAAAGAGAGCCCGGTATTCCAGCGAATACGGACTTCCTGAATACGATGCAGATGTACTGACCAGAGAAAAGGAAACATCCGCCTACTACGAAGAAGTGGTAAAGCTAACCGATGATCCCAAGAAGTCTTCAAACTGGGTAAAGGATGAAGTTCTGGGAATTGTAAACAAACTGGATGTAGAAATACAGGACTTCTTTGTTACGCCCGAAAGACTGAGCAAGATTATTCAATATCTGAACGACAAGAAGTTTACCCAGAGAATTGCCAAACAGGTCTTCGAGCATTGCTACGAAGAAAAAATGGAAATCGACGATATCATCGAAAAATACGATTACAAACCTGTGGATACTTCGGATCTCCCGGCCATTGTGGAAAAGGTATTCGCAGACAATCCCGAACAGGTAAACGACATCCTGAACGGAAAAGATCGAGTGAAAGGATTTCTGGTAGGTCAGATCATGAAAGCCACTCGTGGTCAGGCGCCTCCGGATGAAGTCAACAAGCTCATCGATGCAACCCTGGAAAAGATGAAGGCTGCGAAATAATAGGTAGCAGCCGAATCGCCGGCGGATGGCTCGGATATAAATCCGAAAGTAGGGCGGAAAGGACCATAACACCCTTTCAGAATGCCCTGGAGTCAATATTATGCCGACCGAGTGGATTATTCTAGACTACCGGCATCTCCTGGATCGGCGAAACGAGAAGGATCTCGTCCGGGAGATCACCAGCCTCTATCATTCTATCGTTCATTCTATTGATCCATTGATCTATTCGCTCGTCGAGCAGAATGCATGGTCACCGGCCCCTCCAGAGATAGACCTCTGGATAGAAAAATTCAGAAAAGCCCCTCCTCTTCTGGCTATGGCTCCACGGTCGGCTAACGGCGAATCGGATTCGAAAAATGCTCAGCTGCATCCCCCGGGGAAAACAACTGCGAAAAAGGAGCCTGGCTTTCAAATCATTGGCTTTATGAATCTGGAGATGCCGACTCAGAACTCCCCGGACCTAACCGGACATATTGACCTGGCCTATGTTGCTTCATCCTTCCAGCGAATGGGAGTGGCCGGCGCTCTTTACGAGACCATCGAGGATCACGCTTATGAGCATGGTCTGATACGACTTACCGTGGATGCTTCGCATATCGCTCGACCGTTCTTTTTGAAAAACGGATTCAGACAGCTTACAGAAAACCAGATTCCGCGAAATGGCCTATATATCACGAACTACACTCTGGAGAAGATCTTAGACAGCAAAGGGTAATTGCAGGATGGACGGGTAAACAGCGATCGATACGGCGCCATTGCGCGCTCGGCGGTCATAAGCCGAGCTTATGGGGCGATATGGCGCGCTGGGCAGTCATAAGGCGAACTCCATGGGCGATATGGGGCATTTGACCGCTCGGCGGACATAAGCCGAACTCGGCGAGCGATATGGCACATTTGCACGCCAGGCAGCCATAAGCCGAACCTCTGGGACCCTCTGGCTCGCTCCTCTCAAAGCACCAGTGGAAAGCAGGCTGGCAGAATCTCGTAGTCCACCCGACCGGGCGCATCGGATCCGTAGACTTCTCCGTCCGCTTCTCCCTGGATCTTCTTCTTACTTTCCAGGGTCATTCTTCGAGCTCTAAACTGTGTGGCTCCCGGAAACCCATCTATATGCCCCGCATAAACTCTGGAACTGGCCATTACCATTCTGGTTTTACTTACATCACCTACAATGAGACCGTTGAACACTCCATCTTCGAGATCTGCAGAAGGAGCCCAGTTCATTCCGCCGCCATTGAATCGGCCGTTGCATGCGAAAAAGTTTAACAGCTTCATTTCCTTAGTATGCAGATGCCCATGATCGTCTTCATAGCTTAGCTTCACCAATTCAGGACTATAGAGAAACAGGGACTTCACGGTATGGAAGTAATAAGCCGGGGATCCATGCTGAAAGCGAGAAGACTTCAGGCTTTCCATAATCTTTCCAGCAATTCCCGCAGATGCAATATTGATAAAATATCGATGATCCTTTTCTGTGCGAACCGTACCGACATCAACTAGACGAAATGTATTTTTCTGCAGGGCTACGTCGTAAACGGCACTTACTTCGCGAAGCGTTTTGATAAAATCGCTGCCGGTGCCCATGGATATAACACCCAGAGGAATCTTTTGATTTGTAATTTTTCCGTTTTCAAAGTACCCGTTAACGGCCTCGTTTATGCTTCCATCGCCGCCAGCCACAATGATCTGACCGAACTTGTTTTCCTTTAAAGCCTGTCGCACCCTGGCACTGGCATCCAGAGGACCGGTGGTTTCATAGAGCTCATAGGCTCCCAGATTTTTCTTTAATTCAGGTTCCAGCTCCCTGAATGCTGCTCTTGCATTGCCCGCACGGCTTTTAGGATTTAATATAATTAATCTCTTCATGAACTCTCTTTTGCTATCCCATCTCTGGAATTTCTCTATTGCTTTCGATGGAATCGATTCCTCGAATAATCCGATTTAGCGAAATGGTAGCTTCAAATGATTTTTCGCAATCTCTATTTCTTTGCTGATCTGCTGCTGATTCCAACCAAGCTCAACGGCCATGGTGTCTGCAATCTTTTGCAGAGTTTCATCATTCGGCAGTCCAAGGGTGCCCAGACCGGTACGCCTCTGCAATACATCCAGCAGATGCACTGCCATTTCATTACGCACAGCAAACACTACCTGCGCCAGGATTTCGCCATCTTTATTTAGGGGCTCTTTCCATTCCGGCTTTTGCCTCGCGATCTGGATCACCGCATCCATTTCGGTGCCGTAGATTGTGGCCAGAGTGTGCAATGTGCTGCTTTCCATATCTGGATACACTTCTTTGCGCGTGCTCAAAAAATCCGTTAGCTGTGGAATATCACATCCAACCAGAGGAGCGTGAGCCGTTCTGGAACGGCTCAGAGTAATCTTTAATTTCTTACCGATGGCTTTGATGGTAGTTTGTGCCAGGTTTCGGCTGGTAGTATATTTCCCACCTTCCACCGTGAGCAAACCTGGAAGCCCCTCTTCCTCTCCGTCGATGATCTCATATTTTCTTGAGGATTTATAAGTGCTTTCTGTATGTGTATCGGTCAAAGGCCTGAGCCCGCCATAAGCATGTACGATGTTGGAATAATCCAGAATTGTTTTGCCGAAGGATGAATTGATTTCTTCAATAAATTCATCAACGCTTTCCCGGGAGACATGGTAATCGTCCGGACTTCCATGGTAGTCTCGATCGGTAGTTCCATACAGACTGTGACCTCGCCAGGGAATGGCAAAGAAATGACGACCACCGGGTGTAAGCATTACCAGGGCATGATCCCTGGTAATCTGCGGTCCGATCAGATGGATTCCTTCAGACATTCGCACGGAATGGCTGGTCTCCTGTCCCGATAACTTCTTGATAATTCGCTCCGCCCACGGGCCGCCGCTGTTTACGAAGAGCTTTCCGTGAATGCGAACCTCTCGATTCTTAAGGCTGTCTTTTATCACTGCGGTGCGAAATCGGCCATCCACTTTTTCCAGATGGACCACTTCTGAATAGTTGCTTACCTCGGCTCCGTACGCCTCTGCAGATCGCACAAACGCCAGGGTAAGCCTTTCTGGTGCGATGCTCTGACAGTCGTAGTAGACAGCGCCCCCGGTAAGCCCATCCGGCGGTAGCATGGGTGCGATATCCAGCACCTGGCCTTTCTTCAAGCTCTGATGATGGGGTAGCTTTTTGGAAGAATGACGGGTCTTTCCTTTATCGAAGGACAGCAAATCATACAGCAACATTCCGGCCTTGATAATCCATTTATTGGATTTCAGATTTCCGTAGTTGGGAATCAAGAAAGGCAAAGGATACACCAGATTGGGAGCAATATCTTCCAGAATCCTTCGTTCGCGCAGGCTCTCGCGAACCAGGCCAAATTCCAGATAGTTGAGATAGCGCAGGCCCCCATGGATTAGCTTGGATGTGGCGGCAGAAGTGGCTCCGCCAAAGTCCGATTTTTCAAAAAGAGCAACGGATAGCCCTCGGCTGGCTGCTTCGTAGGCAACGCAGGCCCCGGAGATTCCACCCCCAATCACCACGACATCGAATAGTGGCGAATCGGCCTGGATTGTATCAATGTAGCGATTCATTGTTTTCTCCTTTAAGTCCCAGCACCCCTGGATTCAAGATATGGGCTGGATCCATATGAGCTTTGATTGCACGAATTAGATCGAAAGCCACAGGTCCCATGGCTTCCGGATACCAGGGTGCCAGTAACCGTCCAATTCCATGATGATGACTGATGGCAGCGCCACTTCTGTAAATTGCGTCCACTACCTTATGGTGGTAATCCAGAAATTCCTGCTCATCCATCCGACCTATAAAAATGAAGTACAGATTCGCCCCCTGAGGATAGAAGTGCGAAAGATGACACATTACCACTACGTTGGCCAATTCATGACAAACATGGCGCACCGTCTCATGGACCGAAGGAAGGTTCTCCCAGTCTACCGAGCATTCCAGGGTATCGATGATTACTCCAAAGTCCATTAGATCGTCGCGCATGTAGGGATCTTTGAATCGGCCTTTTTCCCATTTTCGAGTGACATAGCCGGTGGTGGGGAAGCCTCCAAAATGTCTGACTTTCTTTCGCACCGAGGCTGCTACCATGCGTGTATATCTATGCGAACCATCTGCAGACCCCAGAAGCAAACACCTGCTTCCCGGTTTGTATCCTCCCAGCCGAAGCATTGTATCCAGGGGAGTCCCCTGAACGCCGTACAGGCGCAGGGCCACATCGGTCTCTTCTGGATCTGACAGGCGAAATACAGAAGGCATGCCTTCCTGGGATTGCAGCACCTCTCGCACGGCATCCAGAGCCGAGCCAAAGTCTTTGAACATGTAGCTAAATCGCCGGGTATTACCAGGTAGATGTCGGCGAATGCGCAATGTGGCAGATACCAGAATCCCCATGGTGCCTTCCGAGCCCATCATCAGTTGATCCAGGTCCGGTCCCATGGATTTCGCCGGGACCTCTTTTGTAACCAGATCTCCATTCATCGTTACATAGTGCTGGGAAAGCACCATATGCTCGATCTTTCCGTAATAGGTAGAATTCTGACCGGCACCTCGAGTAACGATGGCCCCACCTACGGTGGCGAATTCGTAGGACTGGGGAAAATGCCCCAGGGTATAATTATGATCACAGCCAAATGTTCGCACGGCACTCTGGAGCTGTTTTTCCAGATCCGGAAGCAGCATCCCTGCCTCCACAGTGACTGTCTCGTTGATGGTGTTCAGCTTCAGGATGCTTCGCATATGGCGGCTTAGATCCAGCGAAATCCCTCCCCTCGGCGCTTCGCATCCGCGGGTAACACTGGAACCGGCTCCCCTTGTCTGAACAGAAATTCCATGATCTGCGGCAAACCGGAGGATATCCACCAGGTGCTTTCTTTCTCTGGGATAGACGACTACATCTGGAATGTTTTCCAGCTGCCCTCCCCGAAGACGAAACAAATCCGCCATGGTTTTTCCGTAGCCGGCCCGAACCCGCTCGAATGTATCTGTAGAGATCCTGTCGGAGCCTACCAGGGAGCTCAATTCCTGTATCTGCGCCTCGGTAAGATTGGTAGGAATGCTGGCGTTGAAGGGTTCCAGCCCTGCTTTCAAGGGAGACTCCAGATCCGCTGGACTCATGGAGAATTTCTCCATCATCAGCTGGATAAGCCTGGGATTCGGATGCTTGTGCTCGCCGGGATCTCCCCATCGAAAGAGAGACCTCAACGAGCCCGCCGGGGTATTCAATACCCAGGCAGGGGAAAAACCTTTATACTTCGATTCCTTTGACAAAACAGTTTCTTTTTCGGGGAGGCTTTAAGCGGATCAATATCTTTTCGAAATGCTGGAACTCAAAGCGATAAATCCTTATCCTGGATTATGTTACTGGCTATTCCGGTGTATAATGAAGCAGGCTCCCTGGAAGGGGTATTTTCTGAGATTCTGGACCATTTACCCCCTCAGATTCAGGCCATTGTGGCCATCGACGATGGATCATCGGATGGATCAGCCGAGATTCTGGACCAACTGAGCAGAAAGCACGATCGGATCTTTGTTCGGCATCACCAGGAAAACCATGGTTACGGTTGCGCTATGATCGAATCCATGCAAATCGCTCGAAAGCACGGGTATTCCCATCTGGTAACCATGGATTGTGACCGTCAGCATCGGCCGGCAGATTTGATTCGATTCATCCAGATGGATCCGGCCATTGACGTGGTTTCCGGTTCCAGATATCTTCCGGATTCCAGAACACAGGGGGAGGCGCCGGAGGATCGCGTAGAAATCAATTCCAGGATAACGAAAA
>JBHIXQ010000105.1:0-7131 GCA_041984705.1 Leptonemataceae bacterium
CTCTGTCCTTTACTTATACTCACCCTGTGAGTGTACTGTATATTGGTCAAGGCAGTAGAATCTCTGTTGCCTCGTCATGTAGGTTGACTTTATGTTTTTGTTTATGGTTTTGCTTTTTCAGAAAGCTTGATTGTTCAGGTGAGAGCACAGGCCAGTTGCCGACGTTCGTAATTTCGGACTATTCGAATATTGGCCCTGGACCGAAGGTGCCCGGACGAGGATAATAATGGAGCCAGTATACATTGTGGTGGCCCTTGTGGCTGCAATCGCATCCCTGCTTACGTTCTTTTCCGGCTTTGGACTGGGCACGATTCTATTACCCGCTTTCGCATTCTTTTTTCCTCTGGATGTATCGGTGGCGCTGACGGCTATCGTACATCTTTCCAACAATCTATTCAAGTTTGTACTGATGCGAAAGCATACAAACTGGAAAGTGGTGCTGGCATTTGGGATTCCCGGTATTTTGATGGCCATTATCGGGGCTCATTTGCTCACCCTTCTGGGAGGTCTGCAGGAACCACTCTACGAATGGCAGCTGGGAGAACGGAAATTCACCGTCAGCTATCTGGGCGCTATAATGGGATGTCTTTTGATCTTCTTCGCATTCTTTGAACTCTTGAGCCCAAAAAAATCAGAAGGAAAATCTCACCTGGTTCTGGGAGGAGCTATTAGTGGCTTTTTTGGTGGGTTATCCGGTCACCAGGGGGCTTTGCGAAGCGTATTCTTACTGAGACAGGGTTTATCCAGAGATACCTTCATTGCCAGTGGTATAGCTATCGCCTGCATTGTGGATCTGGGCCGAATAACAGTCTACAGTGTCGAAATGGGGGACAGGCTGGCCGGTGCTGATGTGTCCGTACTTCTGGTAGCGGTGCTGGCTGCTTTCGCGGGTGCCATGCTTGGTAAGAGATTCCTGAAGAAGGTAACCATCCGAACAATCCAGCTCAGTGTTGCCTCACTTCTGGTAATTGTGGGTCTGTCCATGATTCTGGGATTTATAGGCCATTCTGGATAAAATGTCCAGGGTTTAGCTTTCGCTTCCTCCTGGCGGGGTATGGATTCTAAGGTGGATCCTTGCTCGTATATGCAAGGTCATCGACCCCCGGTAGCTTTCCCGGGTCCTCGGTTCATCGCGGACTAAAGAAAGCCCTGGAACTGCGCTTTTAATTGGTCCAGGGGAAGGGCCCCGGAAATGCGATGAACCGGTTGTCCATTCTTGAACAGAATCAAGGTGGGAATTCCTGTTATCTGAAACCTGGATGCAATCTCCGGCTTCTCATCTGTATTTATCTTGATGATCGTTACCCGGCCCTTCCAGTCCCGGGCAAGCTCTTCAAGCACCGGTGCTACCACTTTACATGGACCGCACCAGGGTGCCCAGAAATCAACCAGCACCGGTCGATCATGATTCTTCAAAAGAGCATCAAATGAGGGAGGTAGTGATTTTTCCATGGCTTTCCTCTTATATTAATGAGCAATCCGGTGGATGGTACCGGCAAGCAAATCTTACAGGAAATGCTTCTATGAAGAGTTGAAAGCGAAAATCTGCTTGCCCGACCCAGTGCATACCTAAAATGCACTGAATGAATTCCGACCGCATACCAAATACATTTTACGGAATTCTGGAAATTGCTGCAGATCAGCATCCAGACAAAGAGACGTTCAAGCGAAGAATGCCGGACGGTAAGATCCGGGGAAGGACCTACCGGCAACTCAAAGAGCTGTGCGATCAGCTACTGGCCGGCCTGGTAGAGGCTGGTGTGAACACCGGGGATCGTGTGCTCTTTTTATGCGATACTTCCAGCAATTGGCTTGTAACCGATGCTGCCATTACCGGAGCCGGGGCCGTGAGTGTTCCCCGGGGAACCGATGTAACCGACGAAGATATTTCTTATATAGCCAATCATTCCGAAGCCAGTATTGCCATTGTGCAGAAAAAGAAAGACATGGATCGTCTGAAATCCATGTCAGGCAAGATTCCCACGGTAAAAACCATATACTACATGGAAGAGGACTCCCTGGAGATGGCCGATGGGCCGCATACCCTGGGGGCTCTGGCCGAAAAGGGACGCACAGCCCTGTCCAGGGATTCTGCAATTGTATCCAGAACTGTGAACTCCGTGGATCCAAAAGCCCTGGCAACCTTGATATATACCAGCGGAACCACTGGAGAGCCCAAAGGTGTTATGCTTTCTCAGGCTGGCTGGATTTATGCAATTCTGACTACTTTGAAAAGAACCGGTTTTCGCAGCGATGATGTTGCAGTGAGCTTACTCCCTCCCTGGCATGCTTTTGAAAGAGCCGCTGAATACGCGCTGGCCTACAAAGGTATGGAGTTCACCGTTAGCGACATTAACGTACTGCGCGAAGACCTGAAGGAAATCCGGCCCACGATATTTCCTTCGGTTCCCCGTATCTGGGAATCTATCTACAATGGAATTATTGGCAAAATCAAGAAGGAGTCAGCAGGAAAGCAAAAGATATTCAACTTCTTTTTATCAGTGGGCGCAACCTGGTTCAAGTATCGCTCGATTCTCATGGGTTTCGATCATCAAGTGCAGAAGCGAAACTTCATTCTAAGTTTCTTCTATAGAACTTACTCTCTTGTAATTCTGATCCTGTTGTCGCCCCTGAAATTGCTATCGCTCAAGATTTTCGCGCCCATACGAAGCGCTCTCGGAGGACGCTTGAGGGTGTCGGTATCCGGAGGATCCGCGCTTCCAGGAGTGGTGGACCGATTTCTGTCAGCCATTGGAATCCTGGTTCTGGAAGGCTATGGGATGACAGAAACCAGTGCCGTCATTTCTTCCCGTACCCTTCGCAAGCCCACTCCTGGAACGGTGGGTGTGCCTCTGGCCGGCTACGAAATCAAGCTAAAGGACGATACCGGCAAGGATGTAACCGCCATACCTGGTGCGAAAGGCTCATTGTGGGTCAAAAGTGAGCAAATTCTTATGGGCTATTATAAGCGGCCGCAGTTAAATGAAGTAGTATTCGATAAGGATGGTTTTTTCGATACCGGAGACCTGATGACTCTGAACTGGAGAGGGGAGCTGATGTTTGCCGGTCGCGCCAAGGATACCATAGCTCTGGCTGGCGGCGAAAATATTGAGCCTGTGCCAATTGAGGATAAGCTGCTTCAGTCCGAATACATCGATCAGGTCATGGTCGTGGGGGATGATAAGAAGACGCTGGGGGCGATAATCGTGCCTGCCTATGAAAACGTGCGAGGCACTCTGGGAAGTGAAGCTCCGGAAAACACAGAGCTCTGGGATGCCAGCAAACCTGTGCGCGATCTCTTTCGAAAAGAGATTACCCGGCTCATCAGCAAGGAGACAGGATTCAAATCTTTTGAAGTGATTCCAGGGAATTGCTTCTATGTTTCTCCGCGTGCCTTCGATCAGGATACGGAAATGACCCGTACTTTGAAAATGAAAAGGCCTGTTATCAAGGAGAACTTCAGACAACAGATTGATGAGCTGTATGCCTGATTGAAGCCCTGGGCTGAAATATTTTGAAACCCGTCTTAGCCGCCTCTATTGCGGAGCAGGCTGGGCAGATGCGATTCGCAGTAGCGAATAGAAAGGAATAAAAAGGATTCGCAGGACATATGTCGTGCGCTGACCTTCAATAAGATAAGGTCAGCAGGAGGAGAAGTTCGATGGAAGTTAAAGCCGGTACAGCGGCGGAGCTGTTTTTAAAGGCAGCCCAGGTGCATGAAAAACGAGTGGCCTTTGGTACGCGACTCAAGTCAAGACTCTGGAAGCCCACAACCTTTGGAGAGGTTTACGAAGAGGGAGCCTGTCTGGCTACTGCTTTGATCGATATGGGTCTGGAAAGAGGGGAGCATGTAGGCCTGATTGCAGATAACCGAATCGAGTGGATTATCAGCAACTGCGGCATTCAGCTGGCCGGGGCCGCAGATGTTCCCAGGGGAACCGATCTTACAGATTCGGACATTACCTATATTCTACCGCATGCGGATGTTCGCATCTGCTTCATTGAAAATGTTGAGATATGGAAACGCGTTTCGGCACTTAAATCGGAACTGCCCGATGTCGAAACCTATATTCTGATGAATCTGGAGCAAGAAGCTCCCGAGGGTGTGCTGCATCTCAAGGATTTGATTGAAAAAGGTCGGGAACTGCGAAAGGCAGGAGATCGCCGTGCCGAGGAAAGGGCTGCTCAGGTTCAACCAGAGGATCTTTCCACCATAATCTATACTTCAGGAACCACCGGTGCTCCAAAAGGTGTGATGCTCCAGCACAGCAACATCATGTATATGATTGACTGTATCCCTGTGGATCTGGGAGCTCATGACCGTGCATTGAGTATTCTTCCGGTATGGCACATCTTTGAACGTGCTCTGGAAATGTTTTCCATCGCGAAGGGGTGCTCTACATATTACTCCAGCATTCGCATGCTGGGGGACGATCTGAAGAATGTGCAGCCCACATTTATGGGGTCAGCGCCTCGACTCTGGGAAGTGCTCTATATGCGAATCCTGGATAATGCTCAGGCTGCGCATCCTGTGCGAAGGTTCTTGTTTCATACAGGCTATGGACTGGCTGAGATATACAAAAACTCTCTGTTTTATTTGAAGAACCGAAAGCTCCATCTGCATAAACCGAATCCACTTGTATTTTCGCTGGGTTGGTTATTTCACCTTTTGCGATGGCTGCTGGTGACTCCACTATACGGATTCTTTAACGTAGCTGTGCTGGAAAGAATTCGGCAGGCAGCCGGTGCCAGTCTAAAGGCCACCATTTCTGGTGGTGGTGCTCTGCCACGTCACGTGGATCAGTTCTTCAACTACGTAGGTATTCCGGTGCTGGAAGGCTACGGTATGACCGAAACGGCTGGTCCTATTACGGCCAGAACGGTGGATAAACTTGTAATCGAGACCGTGGGTCCAGTGCTCAAAGGCGTTGAGATTCGAATTGTGGATCTAAATCACGGTGAAGTCCTGTTCCCCAATTCAAAGAACAAGCACAACGGCAGGGGGCTTCGTGGAGAAATCCATGTTCGCGGTCCTATTGTGATGCGTGGTTATTACAAGAACCAGGAAGCCACAGACAAAGTGATGAAGGATGGCTGGATGAATACCGGCGACATTGGGATGATGACTTTCAATGATTGCCTGAAGATTCTGGGACGTTCTAAAGATACCATCGTACTTTCCAGTGGCGAAAACATAGAGCCGGTCCCAATCGAGAATCGACTGCTACAGTCTCCGCTGGTGGATCATGTAATGGTAGTGGGCCAGGATGAAAAGAGCCTGGGTGCTCTGATCGTGCCTTCAGTAGATGGATTCCAGTCCCTTGGATACGAATCCATGAGCGTGGCAGAACTGGCTGACCATCCTGAAATTGAGGCCAAAATCTCTCAGGCGATAAAACAGGAGATCTCATCGGAAAATGGATTCAAGAGTTTCGAGCGAATTACAACGTTCAAGCTTGTGCCCAAACCCTTTGAGGCCGCCGATGAGCTTACAGCGAAGCTGTCTTTGAGACGGCATGTAATCACTGAAAAATATCAACATCTCATTGATGAGATGTACGGTAGAACGCCTTCAGAGAAGAATAAGGCAGCAAGATAGATTTAGAGCCGGTTTCGCAGGGATTTGCGGAAACCGGCGCCTTCTGGCGTTTGTTCGAAAGAAGATTCGCCTGATTTAGAGTAATGTTCTGCGAAAGGAGATTAAGTCCATGATGGAAGCATGCAATATACCCGCGGATTACCAGATGATCAATCCGCTGCAGGAAGCGCTGCTGGGTATAATGATTCTGGTGATTATGTTCGGGATGGGCTCTGGCCTGACTCTACAAAACTTCAAGTATTTTACCAAGGACCCCAAAGGTGTTTTGATTGGTTTTGCATCCCAGTTCGGGGTGATGCCACTTGTGGCTCTGGGACTGGCAATCTGGCTGGAACTGGACCCAATGCTGGCTATCGCATTGATACTGGTGGGATCCCTGCCTGCAGGCACAACGTCCAACATGTTTGCCTACTTTTCCAGAGGCGATGTGGCTCTGTCGATCACGATGACGACATTTTCGACAATAGCTGCGGTAGTGATGACTCCTCTAATCCTGGACACCTACGGTGCAGGATTTGCAAACCAGATTGAGTTACCCGGCGATGGCGAATTTGCCATCCCTACGGCGAAGATTATTGTCAGTCTCGTAGCTGTTCTACTTCCTGTGGTTCTGGGGATGGTTCTGCGAAGATACTCCCCGGGATGGGCAAAAGCTGCAGAGGATACTGCCAGCTTCATGGGTATCATCGTAATTCTCTTTCTGGTAGGTACCTTTCTGGGAGACGGTTACAAGCGATGCCTTATGGCCGAAACCGGATGGCAAACCTATGTAGCTGCCATTGGCGTTGGTGTGGGCGGAATGCTTTTTGGTTATCTGTTGTCTACCATTGTGCGCCTGGATAAGCGTCACAGACGGACCGTTTCCCTGGAAACCGGGATTCAAAATGGTCCACTGGCTGTGGGTATTGTAACTTTTAGCTTCGCCGACTCCGCTCAGCTACTGGCGGGTATGCTCTGGCTGCCGATTCTTTATTCGTTCTTTATTGTGGTATCGTCTTCTTTCGTTACCATGTTCTATCGCAGAATCGGCAAACTGGACCACGAGATCTATGAGAACGGTGAGGTTCAGAAGCGATTGTTCGGAGAAAACTGGGTACCTCTCAAGAGCTAGGAATCCTGCCCCAAAGACTATTCCAGGGTGGCCCGGGCCCGGGCGCCCTGGTGTAGCACACGCTGCTCATTCTTGTGCCCGCGTTCGCGAATCCATGTCAAATGGCCCGATTCGTGCATTTCGACCATAGACGGGTCTCGTCCGAACAACCCGGAGCAAAGAATATTGTAATTGGTGCGAAAGCGATGAAGATGAACTATGAAGTTAGCCGTGAATCGTTGCTGGTGTATCAGTTATACTTCGCTTCGCAATCCAGGCGAATTCAAAGGCAACGTAAACTGGGCTGGTTTGTGGTTGCCATACCATGCCTCATTCTGGTTCCGCTGTACCTGTTCTCCGGTTACCATGCAGGCGCCATAGTTCTCGGGATTCTCGGTCTGATCTGGTTGGTTGGCTACCCTTTCTATTCGCGTTGGAGGTA
>JBHIXQ010000106.1:0-7116 GCA_041984705.1 Leptonemataceae bacterium
TGTACATCTCCGGCCTTGAGTTTTTGCCAGTCACCCAGCTGGTTATCATAGTGCTCGATTTCGCCATCCAGCACAAAGGAAATGATTTCGAATGCCTGATGGGGATGTTCCGCAATCAGTCCGCCTTCATCGCTCCAGGCGCAGGCCCAGTAGAAGAGACTGGAGATATAGGGAATGCCCCCTCCTTCCTGAGGAAATCCCAGAGGTTTCTTTTCCAGAATCTTGCCACCGTCGAATTCCCCGGAGACCTGATTGGCATAAGGTGCTATATACATCGCCATAGGATCAATAAAGCAAAGGTCACGGGTTCAGGCTTGCAAAAATCATCTGAGCCGCCCTCCGGAGATAAGCTGGAGCGGGCTTCAGCAAATCCGGATTAAATAAAGAGGGCAGCTCTGCTCAGAGAGCTGCTCCAGCGAGGAAAGATTCAGAATAAAGAATACCAATGCTAGGGTAACAGACGTAGCGGCTCTACATCTCTTTTTAGCTCGGTAAGATCCAGAATCTGAGCCCGGTATTCTCGCTTCAAATATGTCTGCGCCTGATCATCGTAATGCGAATCCAGCGCTACACCCGAATTTCCTGTAGGAGTAATACCCAGCGAGTTGGCAGGATCTGCAAAATCGATGATTCTACGAGTGGATGGACCTACCTTTACTTTATGCACACCGGAATTCTGTCCATGGTACATGTTGAACACAGTCTCTGTGGATCCTACTGCCGGGAATGGTCCCACGTTGAAAAGCAAATTGAATGGCCATTTTCGCCCGATGGGATGAACATATTCAACTGTATGCAGTCGGCGCCAGATCCAGTTTCCAGGATTGGATCCCAGTTCATCGTCCAGCACAGTAAGTGTGTTTTCCCAGGCCCTCAGAACCATCTCTTTTTGAGTTTCCTTTTTCTCGGTGCTACGATCATCCCAGTACGGAGAATCTGGATTGGCCAGCATGGTTCCTACGCTATCGTAATAGAATCTTGCCCCTGCGAAAGCTTCAAAGAATTCATCTCCAAATTCGTCTTCCGCAGCTACGCGAGCTATCTGAAAAAGAAGCTCTGTGAATATCGATGCACCTACCGATTCAGAGCCATAAACTCCATCCCATCGAATTAAGAATGCAAATGCAGTCCTGGACTGATTGTTCGCCGGAATATCTTTCTCGATAATGCTTCGAATTACCTTGATTTGCTCCAGTGCATAGGAAAAGGTAATATCGCTCTGCAGCGCTTTCATTTCATCCGGAGACACATACTCTTCATTGGCAAGAAAGCTATCCACTCGGTACGCACGGTATGCGAAATTATAGTAGCCTGGAATCTTTTCCTGCCTGGGCTGTTCGTTGGCTGTAATTAGATAGCCGCTTTCTGGATTTTTCTTCTGAGGATTCTGTGCGAATGGCAGATATCCATTCCATTCCTGACCGCCTGTTCCTTCCAGCATGAAAGACGGATTGGCCGCTGCATCCCGCCGTGGCAGTTTGGCCGCTGCCCACCAGGAAATATTTCCTCCGGAATCCGCATACATTACGTTTAAGCCGGGAGCGCCAATGCGTTTTACCCCTTCTTCAAATTCTGCCATATTCTCGGACTTCATCATCAGATAGAATGCTTCCAGGATACTGTTGCTTTCGTCATGGAAGGCCCATTTAAGGGAAATAGGAGGCTTGTCTTCAATGGTTTCCAGCACATCGTTTAGAATGGGACCATGACGAGTCTGCCGTACGGTGTACTTTACATCATCTTCGCCTTTAACTTTTATTGTGACTTCTTCTTTTATGATGTCTTCTGGCTGACCTCGATACATGGTCTGTCCAGGATTCTGTGGATTCAATGATTCTGCGTACAGATCCATATCATCGTTTTGAAACATAGTAATGCTCCAGGCCTTGCTGTAATTATGACCCAGCAAAGGCACCGGAATACCGGCCAGATAGTGGCCGTAGATCTCCAGCTCAGGGGTCTTTATATGAGCTTCAAACCAGACCTGGGGCTGCGAAAAGGAAATATGAGGATCCCCGGCAAGCATGGCCTGCCCGCTGGTAGATTTTTCTGGAGCGATGGCCCAGGCGTTGGATCCTTCAAACATTCCTATGGAATGGCGAAATACATCCGCCCGGCGAGCCAGACCTGCGATCTCTCGAAGTACGGCCATCCGGGACTGTTTTCGTTCATCAGTAATATCTGCATTGTTAGACCCGGGCTTTCCATATTGAAACCTGGCCGGAGTCAGCTCTCCGCTGGGATGGAGATCATATTTGAGATCCGGTAGATACTCCTGGCCCAGCTCGGTTTGCACGAATGTCAGAAATGGCTCCTGCTTCAGTGCCGCTGCAAAGGTATAGGCCATATAACCGGCAATTGCGATGGAGTCTGATAGAGTAAATGGTTCTGGCTCGATACCCAGGATACTGAATTCAAGTGGCATCTCACCGTTTTCGATGTATGCGTTTACTCCAGCCAGATAGGATTCGCTGAGTTTTACATAAGGTTTTTCTTTATCAAGATTGGCGACATAGGACTCTGCGAATTGATCCAGACGCAGCGTGCGAAACAGCTTGTCCACTTCCAGAAGGTCCGGTCCCAGGATTTCAGAAAGTCGGCCACGAGCCACCCGACGAATCATTTCCATCTGGAAAAGCCGGTCCTTTGCATGGACATAGCCAAGAGCCCTAAATGCATCCTGCTCATTCGTCGCTTCTATGTGCGGGATTCCGTAGGCATCGTAATATACCTGAACTTCGCTGGACAGGCCCGGCACTTTCTCTGTGCCAGAACGATCCGGAACGAATGTGTATAGATAGAGATAGACTCCCAGGTATACAAGCAAGCCAACGCCCACGACCGATAATGCAATAATCCGTTTCTTCATCGAATCCCCCGTTCGCAACGGGACCTGGAGGCGATGAATCTGTCAACCGTTCTGAATCCTGGGCAATGTTGCTTCAGTGTTTCTGCGCGGATTCACCGGGGGCCGGGATAAATACCTGTTCCGATACGTCGGCTTTGAAATGGATTTTTTGAATGCTCAATCGGTGCAGCGGCTCACCCGGTTCTTCAGGAGAATCCACCACAGCCTGGGTCCGTGCAATCACCAGCCCATCCTGACTTTCGAAGTCGGAATAATGCATGGTCCCGGTAACAAAGCCTCCCATATCTCGCACTGTATAGGTAGCAAATTCGATGTATCCGGTCTTTTTCTCAATCCAGAGCAGGTACTGATCCACCATGTCCTGCGGCTCTGCTCGATTCCATGACACAAAAACCAGCTGAAATACGCGCCCATCCAGCTCTCGCTCGCCAGCATAGGCTACCACGTCAGCTTCTCCGATTCGAAAAGGAAGCTGCAAAAAATAGTTCAAGGTGGGCACCCAGAATTTGATGTCATCATTGTCCGGCTCCAGCTCCACATTCGAAGTGAGGCCATCTTCGGACTTCCCGGAATAGGGAACCCAGTTCTGCAGGCCCATAAATTCACCCCGGCTTTCCCCTTTTCGAATCACAATCCTGGAGTTGTCCTGGCCCGGAAGAAGGTACAGGGTAGCATCCACCGGGTTTTCCGGCCAGGGCATAAAAAGGGCCCGATTCAAGAATCCGGGCCATTCATCTGAAAACTCCACCACCACAGGTCCTGCCTTATTCCAGCGATCCAGGCCTCCATGAGCTTCCACGGCGCGGTTTAAAATCTCACGCCCCCGGGTGAACTGATCCTCGGTGATCCCCGTCTTAATGGAATCCGGTCGAATATCGGCCAGAGAGCAATAGGCTGTGGAAAGCATGATTGCTGCCGCGGCTGTAAGCGCTGAAAGACGAGAAAATGGGTGCTGCATAAGGACTTTTTCGATACTCATCTGATGCGGTTACATTAGAATTGAACAGAGGGAGGAGAAACCATGAATCCGAAACCTACTAAAAACCATTTCCTGCTACCTCGTCAGGCAGGGGCCCGAACGGCAATCATTGCTCTACTAATGGGAATTTTCCTGGGCGGAACGGCCAGCCTGCAGGCTCTCACCGAGCAGCAAAAAATCAATCTTCTTTACCAGGAGATCCGCTCCAGCCAGGCCATTTTCATCCGCAACGGAATCGAATACGATGCAGAGAAGGCTGTTTCTCATTTAAAGAGGAAACATGACTACGCCGGAGACAAAATCCAGACTGCCAGACAATTCATTAAATATCTGGCTACCGAGTCCTCCATGACCGGGATTGCATACAAGATCAAGCTTCCCGGCGGTAAGGTTGTGGAATCTGGACCTTACCTGCTTCAGGTGCTGAAAAAGATCGAATCGGAGAACCCTGAATAGGCAGCGCAAGGAATACAGTTCTGAAAAATAGTATTCATTAGAGAACAGAACATTCCATGCCCGGGTACAGCGGATCCTCCATGATCCTGCGCCCCCGGGCATCTGCCCTGCTTAAGACCATCCCCGGCCCCCGGCAGCTCAGTTCGACCTGCATTATTTTCTCGCCTTCCAGTTGCCGATATGCTGCTATGGGCGATATGAGCGATGGGACTGGAAAGGATCGGTCCAGCAAGGACCCCTCGAAGAAGGTTCAGGGAAAGCTACGTCGTGTACGCCTGATTCCGGCAGCGCATAGCTCCCTTTTTCCGGATGACCGTCCATTAACAGCCTATCTAAAGCCCACCGATGATCCTCATATCTGGAAAATTGTAGCTACCAGGAAAAGAGAGGACACTCCTTCATCCGGAAAACAGAAATCCTCGGTGGCCAGTGCTACAGCAGGTGCATCTGCAGAATCCCTGTCTCCGGCCGGAGAGCTGGCAGACAGCGTTTTGATGAGCATCATTGAAGCCACAGATCTTTTGCTGGATGAAGCTCCCATTCAATTGAAAGAACAGGTATTTCGCACAAGCCATCATGCTCTTAGATTGCTGTTGAAAGTTAAACAGGCAAGAACTGGCGCAGAGCAGAAGAAGGCTCTGGATCTATTGAAACAGGTTCTGGAAGATCTTCAAAGATTGCGAGGCATCGCGGATGAAGAAGAGCGATTCCTGAGCGAAACCGAATCCCTGGATCTATAAACCACGTCCGAAACCCCGGGTCTTCAGAACCCGCCCGAGATCCTCATCGAGGAACTACTCGTCCGGAATGTACGCCTGGGCCACGGCCTCGGCCACCGCTTCGCCGGCAGACTTGTCCAGCACTGAAGGAATAATATGGTTTCGATCGGGTTTGCCTACATGGTCTGCCAGAGCCCGGGCCGCAGCAATCTTCATACTTCCGGTAATCCTGGGAGCGCGAACATTGATAGCTCCTCGAAAGATTCCCGGGAAAGCCAGCACATTGTTAATTTGATTGGCAAAGTCGCTTCTGCCGGTTCCTACAACCAGGGCCCCCGCTTCGTAGGCCTCTTCTGGTAGAATCTCAGGCACTGGATTGGCCAGTGCGAAGATAATTGGATCCGGCTTCATCTTTCGCACCATCGCCGGTGTAAGAGCTCCTTCGACACTTACTCCAATGAATACATCGGCGCCTTCAATGGCATCGGTCAGGTTGCCATCGCGGCCATGGCGATTCGTAATTCGCGCAAGCTTCATTTTTGCGGGGTTGGATTCTATATCTGTGCGATTCCTGGAAATGATTCCTTTAGTGTCGCACATAAGCACTTCAGCCACCGAATGAGCTACCGCCGGATCATGACCCACTCCCAGCAGTAGCTCCGCGATAGCGGTTCCAGCTGCTCCGGATCCATTGATTACAACACGAAGCTCGGAAAGCTCTTTACCGGCAAGTTTGGCCGCGTTCAACAGTCCTGCCAGAAGTACGATGGCTGTGCCATGTTGATCGTCATGAAAAACAGGAATTCCAATGTCCTGCAGCCCTGCTTCAATTTCAAAACAACGAGGCGCGCTTATATCTTCCAGATTGATACCTGCGAATACCGGAGCAAGGTTTCGCACAGCATTGATGATTTCCACCGTATTTTGAGTATCCAGACAGATGGGAAATGCATTCAATCCTGCATACTCCTTGAATAGCACGCACTTTCCTTCCATCACCGGCAATGCTGCCAGAGGTCCAATATTTCCCAGACCAAGCACTGCAGAACCATCGGTCACTACTGCCACTGTATCGGATTTGATTGTGAGGTTGCGAGCTTCATCGGGATCACGATGAATGACTCTACAGCTTTCTGCTACACCGGGAGTATAGAGCAGAGATAGATCATGCCTGCTTTCGATGTGCGATTTAGATCGGATATCAA
The DNA here is from genome assembly GCA_041984705.1 of Leptonemataceae bacterium. GTDB lineage: Bacteria > Spirochaetota > Leptospiria > Leptospirales > Leptonemataceae > UBA3465. The sequence goes on from JBHIXQ010000106.1 coordinate 6,229, forward strand.
GTTTGCCTTTCAATTGTCTGTGAAAGGCCAGGGATTCAGAAAAAATGTCCATAGTTGCCGGTGGATCCTCGGGCTATTTAGGCCATGCTCATTCTTGTGTTCGGAGCTGAAAAGTAGGAGCGGATTTGAAAGGATTCAGTTTGCGACCTTTCTCAGGGGTCGGTAATCCGCACTCAGCGGAAACTCCAGGCGGGCTGTGGTATGCCCCTCATTATGGTAAACCCGGAAAAAACCGGGGTCAAAGCCCATATCCTTGATCAGTAGAACTACCATGGCCAGTCCCAGGCCGTTCCCTTCCGATTCATCTCCGTAATGAACGCTAAATTCAACCAGATCTTTCACACCCATGGCGGCGGCCAGATTTTTTCTAATTCGAACCTCTTCCTGCTGAATCATGATGGTGTTGTTGCGGACATAAATCAGCAATCTTTGATGATCCAGATCTACATCCACTCGCACGGATAACTCCATTTCTTTCAGAGTCTTCTGATAGGAGGCCGCATCAAGGCTACGAAAGAAAGTCCGGAAATCCTCCAGGCCCTTCTTGTATCCTGCGGGGTCCTCCAGATTATAGTGGTTCTGTTCGAAGAATACTCTCTTAACGTTAGCTTTTACAGCGTTTGTCACCAGTTCCTGTACAACGTTAAACAAGGCGGTACCCATTCCTTCACGCCCCAGCTCATCCTCGAGATTGCGAAAATAGGACTTCAGCTGATCTCTGGCATCGTCATCCAGTATGTGCACCAGGAACTTGCTTTTTTTCTCCGCTGCCATGACCAGTTCAATCCTGCGACCTATTAAAAGTAACAGTCTATTAAATTTTCACCGGGGTACAGTTTTTTTACCGATTCGCTCGTCATATAAAACAGAATGAAGACACTTACCGCA
>JBHIXQ010000107.1:0-7098 GCA_041984705.1 Leptonemataceae bacterium
TGATTGCGGAAATCTCGCGGATGGGATTTGCAGAACTTACGGCCAGGGGCCAGAAATACATTTCCCACTTCACCGATGCTGGCGACCGGCTCAAAGCTTATGGCTTTGCCTATGTGGAGTTCGCAGCCGAGAATCCCACTCACTTTCGCATAATGTTCGGTCAGACCGAATTGAATCCGGAAGAGTATCCGGAGCTAAAGGAAACAGGAGAGGGATCGTTCTATCTACTGTTGGAGCTTGTGGTGGAATGCCAGAAGGCCAGGATTTTCGAAGCCGGGGATCCCTATCGATTGGCCGCTGCCAACTGGTCCTATGTGCATGGTATGGCCCATCTTCTGGTAGATCAAAAACTGGACTGGATGGTATCTCTGAAGGGCAAAAATCAGAAGGGAGATTCGCCCAGCCAGAAGGCCCGGATTCTCTGGGAATCCATGCAGGATATTCTGATCCAGGGAATGGGGCCCCATTCCGAAGAATAGAAGCCCCGTTGGCCTACCCCATGGGGCTCATGCATCCCTCTGAACGTCAGCAAATGGGAGTAATTTCCGCGCAGTAAAATCCATCCCGGTGCCACTCATTCCGGTACACTCATTCGTTTCCAGGCTGCAACCCGGCCTCCCGGGGCAGGGCTGCCAATGCATAGGGCAACTGCCTTTTTTCAGGATTCCCTAGCGTGACTGCAGAACCTGTCTGGCATTCAGTGGCTGCAGTGGTCTTGCATTTCCGGAGTAAAGCTCCTTAAAAGCAGATAACTGCTCCAGGCTTAGCTCAGTAGGTTTTTTTAGCACGATCCATCGCACTCCTTCGCTACAGGGCGGAGTGGTCAGGGAACCATTGTAGGCATAGTAGGCCAGTTCATTACCCAGAATTGAAGCCGGATTGATCTGACTGTCCCCTTTTAGAGATTCCTTTTCTTCAGCTGGCAGATTTGAAAACACCGGCTTCAGAAGGGCGTTTTCCTTGCCAGTAGCAAAAAATAGAGCGATTACGGCAAGATTCCCTGCATCAGATTTATGAACGAAGTGTGCCACCAGAGGGAATCTCTGTCCGTCCACAGCTTCTTCGCTGGGATTGTGAAAATGAAATTGGAGCAGCTTATATGTGTCTTCGCCTATGGTCAGATTTCCCGCATTTTCCAGATTAATCTGAATTGAATGACCGTTATTCTCAACTACGTAAGGTGTATCCTGGTAATTGAGAGTTAGAGAAGTTAGATCTGTGGTTTTCGCGTTAGAAATATCGATGGGGCTTTGATTTTTTCCCAGCTTACAGGCCTGAAAATCTGTAGATAGATCTCCCCATTGCTCCGGACCAGAATCCCCTCCATACGCCCAGTGCGCATTTTCATGTTTGCAGCTGGCCAACCCGGCAGCGATAAAAAAGCAAAGTAGAATCTGAGTTAGTTCAAATCCTGAAATTCTGATTCTGGATTTCATTTTGTTCATGGGAATCCTCCTGAAACCTTCACTGATGATACACAGCATCGTGAATATTCCAGCAAAATTCAGATTTCACAATTCAAGAACATGCAAATCAGCGTATTCTGCGAATCGATCGCAACGGGCCCCGGAATATACGGCTCATACCTCTCAATTTACAGATCTCAGCTGAATGCCGGAGTTCAATTCCTGCATACCTTCTTCCGTCGCCTTTAGAAGCAGCAATCCCTTCTGTTTTTCCCATCGCACCAGAATGAGTTCCCCCTGAACTTCCCATGTGCCTCGCACCAATTCTCCTGAATCTGCAGGGGTCCAGACTGCTTCCTCGGCCTTCAAAGCCAGAACTCCCAGTCCCAGGCCAGGAAGTTTTTGAGTGGCGAGGTAAGATCCCGGAATGCCTTCCGGTAGCCTGTCCTGCGTATCGCTCTTATTATCAGGATCGTTCTTATTATCGATTTTCGCATCCGAAAAAGCCTGCAGAGTAACTCTGGTACCGGACACTTCAGTCATGTTCTCTCCAGAAACCCTGTAGCATTGCTCCGCTAGATGCGCCTCTGTGGTTCCCTCCAGAAGTCTGAAACAGAACTCAAAATCCCTGTGCAGATTCATTCTCTCTTCCGGAGTCCCGCGGCGTCCCCAGGTGACGTCACGTACCGGAATCAAGAACATGGCCTTCGCTTTCATGGAATGGGGCTGCTCCACCGGAGGTAACTCGATTTCCCGGGCCATACGTGTGGTGCCCTGAAAGATTTCAATCTGCAGCGTAAATCGATGGGACTGAAATCCATTCCAGCCCACTCCGGAAGCGATGAATTCGATCTCGGGGCTTTCCGGAATGCGCACCATTTCCATCTTTCCAATGTATAGCTGGCTGTTCTCGGTCAAAAATCGATCCGGTGGCACAGTCTGGCAGCCGGATGCCAGGCCGGTTACAAGAATGGCTACCGGGAGAAATAGTATAAGAGCAGATGACTTCAATGAAATCCTCCTATGGCAAAGCGAAAAATAATAAAAGCGAATACCACCCACAGTAGCCAGTGCAATTTTTTGTATTCACCGGAGGCGAACGAAAGGATCACATAGGAGACTACACCGGCTGAAATTCCGTTAGCGATGTTATAGGTAAATGGCATGACGAGAATCGTCAACATGGCTGGCACCCAGTGCTGAGGTCGGGAGAAATCAATCCTCGCCACGGCAGAAAACATTAGCATTCCAACAAATATCAACACCGGTGCTGTGGCACTGGCCGGCACCAGAAGAATTAGACCGGATGCAAGAAGGGATAACAGGAATAGCAGTCCGGTGACGATGGCGCTCAATCCGGTTCTTCCGCCGGATGCAATGCCGGAGGCACTTTCAATGTAGGCAGTGACGGTACTGGTTCCCAGTAAAGCCCCAAGGCTGATGCCGGTGGCATCCACGATCATCGCACGGCCCACCAGCTTTTTTTCTTCTTCCTTGCGAACACCGGCTTTGCGCAAGGTTGCCACCAGAGTTCCAAAGGAATCAAACAGCTCTACAAAAGTGAATGTGAAAATAACAGAGAGGATTCCCAGTTCCAGGACCCCCGGGATATCCAGAACACCAACATGAGCCGTGCTGAGCCGCGGCTTCCATACCCGGGATGCCTCTGGTATCCTTGTTTCTCCGGCCAATAGCGAAACAACAGTTAAAATAGCAATGGTCAACAGAATCGAAAAGTTCCAGCGAAGTACTGCACCAATTCCCAGAAGTATCAATCCAGCAAGGCCCAGAATTACAGAGATGGAACTCAAAGCACCGGCTTCCACCACCCATTGAGTGAGAGTAACGTTGGGTTCTGCTGCCTGCTGGGCCACCACCGAAAGAATACCGGAAGATTTGAATCCAATAAATATCAAAAACAGGCCGATTCCGGCCCCGATGCCTACCTTCAGACATTCTGGAAAAGCGTCCACCAGCATCGGCCGTATATGGGTCAACGTCAGGATCAGAAATATGAGGCCTGATATAAAGACAGCGCCCAGGGCCATCTGATAGTTTATGGCTCCGTCGCTTCCCAGAACCACAGAGACAAAGTAAGCATTCAGTCCCATGCCCGGCGCCAGAGCCACAGGAATGTTAACGGACAGCCCCATGAGAATGGAAGTTAAACCTGCGGAAAGGGCCGTGGCAAAGAACACTGCTTCCTTTTCCATGCCAGCGGCAGAAAGGATTAGTGGATTCACGGCCAGAATGTAGCACATGGTAAGAAATGTGGTGACACCGGATAGTAGTTCCGTGCGCACATTGCTTCCTTTCTCGTTTAAAGAAAACCAGCGATCCAGATGAGACTGCAAGCCCATGGGACAGCTTATGTGAGTGCCAGACAGGGAGACCAGAGTTTTTCCAGGAGGATTGGGTCACAGATTCACAGCCGACGAAATGACTTTGCAGATCACTGGCAGAAATCACGTTAGGCCTATGGATCAGGATACTTCTTCTTTACTTTTTCCAGAGATTCAACCTTACAACAGCTTTCGACTCAAAGTAGACTCTTTGCATGAAATCTACGTAGAAGAAGTGGGCAATCCAGCTGGCAAACCGGTTCTATTTGTACATGGTGGACCGGGTGGCGGCATCACAGAAAAGCACAGACGCTACTTTGATCCAGGTGCATATCGAATAATTCTTTTTGATCAAAGAGGAGCCGGACGTAGCACTCCCTATGCATCTCTGGAGCAGAACACTACCTGGGATCTCGTAGAAGATATGGAAACCATTCGCAAACACCTGGGTATTGAAAAGTGGATGCTTTTTGGAGGTTCCTGGGGATCGACCCTTTCTCTGGCTTATGCAACGAAGCATCCTGAATCCATTACCGATATGATACTGCGAGGCATCTTCCTTTGTAGAGACGAGGAAATTCAATGGTTTTATCAACAGGGAGCGGATCGCATCTTTCCCGAAGCCTTTGAGGAATACTGCAGAGCCATTCCGGAGCAGGAGCGATCCAATATGATTCATGCATTTCATCGCAGGTTGAATGATCCTGATCCAGAAGTGCAACTCAACGCAGCCAGAGCATGGAGTCTATGGGAAGGAAGCGCATTAAAATTGGTACCGGATCCGGAAACCATGGCAGAGTTCGGAGAGATTGCCCTGGCTCTGGCGCGCATTGAAAACCACTTCTTTTTTCATAACTGCTTTTTCGATTCGGACAATTACATTCTGGAAAATGTTGAAAAGTTCCGGCACATTCCCTCGATCTTGATTCATGGAAGATACGATATGGTCTGTCCGGTGAAGAATGCCTACGATTTGCATAAAGCCTGGCCGGAATCCAGTCTGGTGATTGTTCCAGATGCCGGGCATGCAGGAAGCGAAGAAGGGATTATCAAGGCCTTGCTGGGAGCCACGGAAGAAAGAAAATCCGTTTAAGTCATTGTCCGGATCGCAAAGCTATAGCCGCAGCCATCAATTCGTCAGGAAACACAGGCTTTGTAAGAATGGCATCGATACCAATTTCGTAGGCTTCCTCGGCAGTCATTTCAGGATTTCCGCTTACCATAATAATATTTCCATCGATAGCATCCCGTATCCTGCGAGCATAGTCGGCGCCTCGTTTCTCGCCCAGAATCTGATCCAGCACTACTACATCGACTCCACTGCCGTTGGACAGACTGAACAGTGCCTCATCCGGATCCGAGAAATGGCACACAGTCTGGCGCATACTTTCCAGACCCGATTGCAGAGCCCTCGCCACCATGGGATCATCATCGATTAAGCAGAACCTCAGGGATTCCCGGGCCGGATAGTCCAGGGTAAGCCTTCTTCTTGGAATCTCGGGTGGCTTCACTTCCGGAAGTAAGATCCGCATGCAGGTTCCACGATCGAGGCCCGGGTCTACCTCCACGGTTCCCCCTGCCTCCTGAACCAGGTTTTCTACGATGGAAAGCCCGAGACCGGTGCTACCGGAACGCGGAGAGCCAGAGTAGAAAGGCTCGAATACTCTTTCCACAATCTCTGCAGGTATTCCCGGTCCATCATCCTCCACCAACAAAAGAAAGGCTCTGGGCTCTTCATCCATTTCCTGTAAAGAGATTCGAATGGTGCCACCGGAAGGACTGAGAGCTCTTACGGAGTTTCGAACCAGGTTAACTACAATTTGTTCGAGACTGCTTTCGGTAAGTCCTACAAATCCATCCGGACTATCCATGGTCAAATGCAGGGAAATGTTTCCAGGAATGGTAGCCCGGTAGGATTCCACCACGGATTTCAGGACAGCTCGAATGTCGATTGAGCCGGAATAGGATGTTCCCTGACGCGTAAACGTCAGCAATCGGCGAACCAGCTCTCTGGATCGTCCCAGACCTCGCATGGCAATATCCAGTTTCTCGAGGGCAGCAGAAGCATCGGGAATCCCCTTCAGCAATTCCCTTGTTTCGGCGACGTAAGTTAGAGGTGGTTGCAGCAAATTATTCAGATCATGTGCAATAGATCCAGTGAAGCGTCCCATGGCTTCCAGTTTCTGCTTTTGAGCTTTTTGACGCTGCTCCAGTTTATCTCGGGTAATATCTCGAACTGCCACGCTAAAGAAATGACATCGATTGTGGGAATCCAGATAGCTGAATGTGGCTTCTTCCCAGACCGGACTTTCAAAACCCGGGCGAGAATATTCCACACGAACAGGGCGGCCTTCTTTCATGGCTCTTCTGGCTGCAGACCGCCGCATCTCCCTGATGTCGGCAGGATAGCCCAAATCCTCATCCGTGCGTCCCACCATTTCTTCATCTGAAGCAGAAGAAGTGGAATCGCTAACCTCTACAATACTCAAGGTTGTTCCTTTGAGCTCCATAACAGCGATGACCAACGGAGTGACTCGAAACAGTCTGCGAAAGCGAGACATTTGCTTTTCCATGGCCTGCTCGGCCCGCTGACGGCTGAGTTCATTTGCGATGGAGGACAATATCAGTCTAAACATATCCATTTCGAATGGATTGAAGCTCCCTCGATCGGCCTTTCGAATGAGCGCAAGCAAACCTTGAGAGTTTCCGATGGATGGACTGGCCGCCAGAAGAAATCCCAGAACCAATCGGTCTCCTGGTTCCATACGCATATACTGTCGAATCATGGGTGGAATTTCTTCCCCTCCAATCTCCAGAACTTCTGTGGACCGGAGTACGGCGAGCCAGTCGCGCACAGGCTCGGCCTGAAGGTTGAACCGGGCAACGGCCCGGGTCTTTGAAGAGAATCCCATTTCCCGGGTCCAGGCCTGTCGGATTTGAAGGACGCCGGATCGAATGCCGCCCCGAAAACCCAGATACACTACCGATGAAGCTTCCGAAGCATGGGCCATCAGCTCCATGCAGCTTCTGAGATTCTTTTCGAAGTCCCTTTCAAATTCGAATACCTGGCGAATCCTCGTAGCCCAGCGAAGCCATTCACGGTATTTGCTTAGAGGATCGTCCCCCGGTTGCATGCGATTCACAGGCCGCAGTGTAATTAGTGCGCCGGATGGTCCTATCTCGGAATGTCGGATTAGCGGTTCTGCGGTGGCAGAAAACCAGATCACGCTACCATCCGGTTGCGAAAGTCCCAGAAGTTCGTTTTCCACAGTTTGCCCGGACTCCATGGCTCGCATTCCGGGTAACCGGGTCCATTCAATGGCATTTCCTCGAGTATCGATTACTCCCAG
>JBHIXQ010000108.1:0-7082 GCA_041984705.1 Leptonemataceae bacterium
CACCTTCGCTTCGGCTAACAAGACGTTCATATGGCCGGGCAATCGCCCGGCGACGGGATGGATGGCGAATCGAACCAGCTTTCCCTGGCCGCGCAATCGATCCACCAACGAGGCAAGCGTGTGCTGAGCCTGCGCGACGGCCATTCCATATCCAGGAACGATGATCACGTTTCGCGCAGATTCGAATACCATCGCCGCTTCTTCCACTCCGATCTCTTTGATAGTGATCTCTTTGGCTTCGCCGGCCGCCACAGTAGGGGTCTGGCCGAATCCACCCAGAAGAACATTGATCAAAGATCGGTTCATACTCTTACACATGATCTGTGTAAGAATGATTCCGGAGGCGCCCACCAGAGAACCGGTAATAATCAGCACCGTATTTCCCAGAACGAAACCAGTGGTGGCCGCTGCAATTCCGGAGTAGGAGTTAAGCAGTGAAATCACAACCGGCATATCTGCACCGCCGATGGGAATTACCAGCAGCACTCCCAGAAGCAGGGCGATGCCTGCAATCGTATAGGCCAGTGTGTTAAGCTCAAAAACTCCCAGGCCCACCGATGCCAGGATATCCGCTCCATGGTTGCCCATGGCCATGAAGATTCCCAGAGTAAAGGCGATTAAAATGAGCAGCGCATTTAAGGCATGCTGCAGAGGAAACATAACTGATTTCTCAGTAACAATTCCCTGGAGCTTACCAAATGCGATAAGCGATCCTGTAAAAGTCACCCCGCCAATCATAACTGATAAAACAATACTGATGGCAGTGGCTATGGCCGGATCGTAGTTGGCCGGACCCTGTCGATGCATTTCATGAAAGAACTCGGCGTTAGCCACCAGCAATGAAGCTGCGCCTCCGAATCCATTCAACAATGCAACCATTTGAGGCATTCCTGTCATGGCTACCTTCACAGCCATTACGGAGCCAATCAAAGCTCCCAGAATTACCCCTGCAATAATCAACTCATACCCGATGATCTTCTGATCCCACAGTGTTACCGTAACTGCCAGAAACATACCCAGGGCCGCCAGGAAGTTCCCGCGACGGGCTGTTTTAACAGCAGAAAGGTTTTTGATACCGACAATAAATAATACAGACGATATCAGGTATGCTATAATGAGTATATCCTCTCGATGCATTCCGTGTACGTCCCCTTATTTCCTTTTATTGAACATCCGGTGCATTCGGTCCGTGACCAGAAACCCACCGATGACATTGATGGTGGCAAAAACCACCGCCAGAAATCCGAGCAATGAAGTGATACTCACATCCACTGTTCCGATTTGAAATAGCACAGCGCCAGTAGCATCTGCGCCTGCACTCAGCATGGCTCCTACCAGGGTAATCCCTGAAATGGCATTACTTCCTGACATCAACGGAGTGTGCAGAGTAGGAGGTACTCTTGATATTAGTTCAAATCCCAGAAACACGGCCAGTACGAACACCGTGATCAGCATAATAAGCTCATGTGCTTCCATGTATTCTCCCTTTGCTGCTATTCGCCCAGCAGCTTCTTTGTATTCTCGTGAATCACCTGGCCTTCCCGGGTGATCAACGCACCTTTTACGATTTCATCTTCCAGATCCAGAACCACCTGTCCCTCTTTGGTCAGGGATTGTAGCAGTGCCAGAACGTTTCTGGAGTACAGCTGACTGGCATTGTATGCCACCAGAGAGATAATGTTCGTCTCCCCGATGATTCGTACGCCATGTTTTTCCACTTCTTTGCCAGCTTCGGTAATGGCACAGTTGCCACCGGTGCCTGCGGCCATATCAACGATCACCGATCCGGGTCTCATTGATTTAACGGTTTCTTCGGAAATCAGAACCGGCGCTTTCTTCCCCGGAACCTGCGCGGTGGTAACAACAACATCCGCCTCTGAGATATGCTTCTTTAGCAGCTCCTGCTGTTTCTTGAGATACTCTTCGGATGCTTCTTTAGCGTATCCGCCTTCGCCTTCCAGAGTTTCATCCTGAGGGGGCTCAATGTATTTTCCTCCCAGGGATTCCACCTGCTCCTTAACAGCAGGTCGAACATCACTTACTTCTACCACGGCCCCAAGACGACGAGCTGTAGCGATAGCCTGAAGCCCTGCAACGCCAGCTCCCAGAATTACTACCTTGGCCGGACTGATGGTTCCCGCTGCAGTCATAAGCAGAGGGAATATCTTTCTCAAAGCATTCGCCCCCATAAGCACAGCTTTGTAGCCTGCCAGGTTGGTCTGCGAACTCAATGCATCCATTCTTTGCGCCCTGGTAATCCGAGGTATGTCATTCATGGAGAGAACATCCACACCTGTCTGGGCTGCTTTCTTGGAAAGTTCAGGAAAGTTTAGAGGAGCCATAAAGCAAACCAGCAAAGCTCCCTTTTTCATCATTTCCAGTTCATGTTTCCCGCCTTCTGGATGTTGTTCCGGTCGCTCCACCTTCACAATCACATCAGCGGTCGAATAAAGTTCCTGGGCTCCGGAAACGATTTTCGCTCCGTGGGCCTCATAATCCGAGTCAAGAAACCCTGCTTCCTTTCCAGCATCCTTCTCCACTCGAATTTCAAATCCAAGAGAGGTTAGCTTTGCGAGGCTTTCCGGAACGATGCCAACGCGTTTCTCCCCTCCAATGATCTCTTTTGGTACTCCTAGTATCAAGTTCACCACCTGCCTTTGTAGAGTCTTGCCATATCATTCAGACACAGCTTGTTTCGCATACCTTCATCCGGTATGCGCGGATTCGAGGCTGCCCCCGAATCTAAAAATTCATTTCTTGACTGAATACGATCTGCGAAAACAGAACATTGAGTATTCGCACCCGGTGCGATGCGAAACGGTTAATCCGAAGCTAAGTGACTTAAGTTTGGAATCTGTCGCATAAACCGTATTCGAGTGCGTCAGAGTCGCTACCTGACTTCGTACGTCAAGTCTACCATGCCACGTAGCCCTGGGTAGCAAGGCGGGAAAACCATTGTCTGTGGAGACTGAAGCGCCCGTTATGTCCCCAGTCTTCACCGGCACTGTTTTGAAAGATCCAGACTTCTTTGCTTCGGTCAAAGCCAATCAAAGCGACGGTATGACGTCCTACAGGGATGCCTTCTGGCTTCTTCCATTCCATGTCGTCCAGTGAGAGAAAATTCTCGCTCACCTGTAACGTTACAATTACTGGTCTGCCTTCCATCAAGTTGGCCATTATATGTGTGGGACGGGCCAGATCCACTCGGGCAAAGCCCTGGATTCTGTGCCCGTGTGCTGCAGCAATATCCTCCTGGTCAGGACGAATAAATGGATCCACCGTTGAGAATTGGCTGCGATCCGCGCAGCCGACACCTTTCAGAAACTCCATCACTTCAAGAATCTCCAGGCCCACGTTCTTACCGCCATTCAGACTATTGTAGATGAACTCCGGGGAGCAGGTATAGTTCGGACTAACTTTTCTTTCCCTCATGGACATAAGTAGATAGCCGGCAGCGTAGGCTGTCCCTGCTGCCAGCCGTCCCTGGTCCTGTGGTTCCGGCACATTTTCCAGAACGAATCTCTGGGGCAGATCCGAAGGAAGGCCCACTACAAGAAATGGTATGTCCTTTTCCCTTTCGGACCAGAAGGGACCTTCCGGAAGCTTCTGAAGATTCCAGTAGGCATTCTTCTTTTCATCCAGAGGATTCCCCTGTTCATCCACAGTAACGCAGGAAGACACCAGAGCTGAAAGGAAGGTCATCAGAATCGCAACACCCACCCATCGAATAGATCCAGAAAGGAAAGATCCATACCGGGGAATTCCCCGCAGGCCCTGCAGGCGACGGAAACGAGGTAGGTGAGGCAAACCATGGAAATCAAGGAAGCCAGCAAACGTTGATTGAAATCTGGATTGTTGCGGAATCCGCTTCGGTGGGCTTTCCGCTGCGGATTGAGGATTACTGAAGATTTCTTTCAATAGAACAAATGAGGAAGCCATCCCTTTATGTATCGGCCGGTGGGGCCAGATTTAGACCCGGAAATCCCTGTTGTCTAAGGGCCTCGAACAGGATCACAGACACAGAATTGGCCAGATTCAGGGACCGGCAATCTCCGTGGACTGGAATTCGCAGCCAGTTTTCGTCCAGATCCGAAAAGGTCTGTCGCACAGAGTCCGGCAGTCCGGAGGTTTCTTTTCCAAATAGCAGTATATGGTCCGAACGAAAGCTAAAATCAGCATAGCTGTTTCTGGCAAACCTGGTGGTTAGCACGATTCGTCTTCGCACCTGATCTCTGGATTGATCATCTCTGTTCTGTAGAAATTGAATGAATGCTTCCAGGGAATCATGACTGGTGAGTCTGGACAATTGCCAGTAATCCAATCCTGCCCGGCGAAGCATGGAGTCTTCCAGAGAAAAGGAAGGTGGGCCTACGATATGCAGAGTGCTTCCCGTACAGACAGATAGTCGGATAATATTGCCGGTATTCGGCGGAATCTCGGGTTCAAATAGTGCAATTTCCATATAGATTTTTGTAGGAGAATCCAGTAAATTCTACACCGGGTATTTAATGAGAACACGTCGCAGGTAGCCAATACACATTTTTTAACCGCCATCCTTTTTTATTTGCAGTGCCAGACACCCGTACCAATTGAGAAATCGATATGAAATTCTCCGCACACAGACTGGATTCTGTTGAACCATCCCCTACCCTGGCCATTACCGCCAGAGCCAAAGAGCTGCGAGCCCAGGGAAAGGACGTCATCGGCTTTGGCGCCGGAGAGCCTGATTTTGATACACCGGATCATATCAAGCAGGCTGCCGTTAAAGCTCTGGAAGCAGGTCAAACGAAGTATACTCCTGTAGGTGGCACCCCCGGGCTTAAAAAGGCCATCGTCCAGAAGTTTCAGCGAGATAACAACCTGGAGTTCGCACCCGGGGAAATCATTGTGTCTGTGGGCGGCAAGCAGGTTCTATACAACCTCTTCCAGGCTACGTTGAATCCGGATGATGAAGTAATCATTCCTGCTCCTTACTGGGTTTCCTATGCAGACATTGCCCGACTGGCTCAGGCCAAACCGGTCATCGTCTCTGCAGGCTTCGATCAGGGCTATATTCCTGATATAGAACACATTCGCGCAGCGCTAACTTCGAAAACCCGAATGATCCTGATCAACTCCCCCAGCAATCCTACCGGGGCCGTTTATCCCGACGCGGAGCTGAAACAGCTGGCCGAGTTACTCAAGGAAAGATCCGATATCCTCCTGGTTACAGACGATATCTATGAGCATATTCTGTTCGATGACCGAAAGTTCCTTAATGTTCCCATGCTTGTGCCTGAACTTAAAGATCAGTGGTTCATTGTAAATGGAGTAAGCAAGGCCTATTCCATGACTGGCTGGCGGATCGGATATGGGGCCGGGCCTCAGTATATTATCAAGAATATGGAAACCATCCAGGGTCAGAGTACATCCGGCGCTACTTCCATCGCTCAGGCCGGAGCTCAGGCTGCACTTTCCGAAAGCCAGGATTGCGTTGTGGAAATGCGAAAGGCCTTCCAGGAAAGACGAGATCTGGTTACTCGCATGCTATCCAGCATTCCGGGCGTCCGAGCATTCGCGCCGGGAGGAGCATTCTATATCTTTCCGGATCTTTCTGAGATCTACAAGAAGCCCAAATTCCAGGCCCTTTTAAAAGAAAAGAATGATGATTCCGCATCCCGAGTATTCTGCGCTCATCTGCTGGATCATTATGAAGTGGCGGCTGTGCCTGGAATCGCCTTTGGAGACGATACAGGAATCCGAATCTCCTATGCTCTTTCAGAGGAGCACATCCGCAAAGGAATTGAGCGACTGGGCAACATGATTCATGACCTTGATTGATCCTTCTTCCGAGCCGGTGATTCGCTTTTTAGAGGCGAATCACTTTGGCAAAGAACTACAGCCGTTGAGGCTGGAAGGCTCGGAACGCAGGTACTTTCGCTGCCATTCAAATGATGCCTCCGGCGTTCTATGTATAGAGAATCCCTTCATTGCTGAAAATCATGATTTCTTGAACATACGCGAATCGCTGGTCCATGCGTCCGTTCCGGTTCCAGAAGTCATTGCCACTTCCCCACAGCACGGCCTCATACTGCAGAGCGATGCAGGATCCATGGACCTTCAGACCTGGATGGATTCCGATGATTCTGGTGTCACCGCTGATACCCATAACTCTGGCCAGTCCGGTAACTCGAAAGCCGGAACAAAGGCTCAGATAATTGAACAGCATTATATGAAACTGGTGGATTATATTCTCACCATGCAATCCATACCTCTGGAACCTCCCGTCTCGACTCGAAGCTTTGATCGTGAAAAATTACACTGGGAAATGGAATTTCTGTATGGGCGCCTGGAAAGGGTTGCACGGGAAAAAGGAGTCAATGTAATTCCTTCCTTTGAACTGAAGATGTTTTTGCTGGAAGCATGCGAAGCTCTGGGTACCTACAGTTCGCAATGCTTCGTCCATAGAGACTATCACAGCAGAAATGTTATGGTGCAGGGGCAGGAACTAACCATCATCGATTTCCAGGATGCTCGCTCAGGCAATCGCTACTATGATCTGGCCAGTCTTTTATTCGATCCGTATGTTACCATTCCGGCTGATCTTCGTAAGAAATGTGTGGATCATTATTTTGCCAGCGCAGGGCTGGAAAAGGGCAGGGGCATATTCTATCTTCAGGGGCTTCAGCGAATTCTGAAAGCCATGGGCAGCTATCTCTACCTGGGATTGGAACTGGGAAAGACTTCGTATCTGGATTGCATTGAAGGTTCTCTCAATCAGCTGGAAGCCTGCCTGCATCTGGGTCGCTTTCCAGACAGTGTTTTTCTCTTCATTCTGGATTGCAGAAAGAAGCTGGTGCCGGCGTTACAATGAAAGCCATGATTCTGGCAGCGGGGCTGGGCACCAGGATGCAGGAGCTCACGCGAAATACTCCCAAGCCGCTGCTTCCGGTGCTGGGGATACCGCTTATCGCTCATACACTTTTTCTTTTGCATCGTAATGGATGCCAGTTCGCTGCCATTAATACTCACTATCTGGGCCAGCAGATAGAAAAATATCTTCGCGACTTTCCTTATTTCAAACTTCAGTTTACCACTGAATC
>JBHIXQ010000109.1:0-7081 GCA_041984705.1 Leptonemataceae bacterium
CCTCAAAGAAGACCGGACCGCAGGACCCAACAATCAACAGACGTGTGGGACTCTTTTCGGTAGCGATCAATTTCTCCAGAGCATCAATTTGGCGCAGCGCTTCTTTCAGCGGATCATACAGGCTGGCCTGAGCCTTTCCGTTGATACAGGGAACCGCTTTTCCGTTCCGCGAGACCTTCCAGGAAACATCGACGGTTTCTGGCTGCCAGCTTTCGCGACCATCCGTTCCATCGGCCTTGATTTCATTCATGTCATTCATGCCAGGAAAATCAGCAAGGTCTGCCGGGGTGCACTCTAATCCGGTTTTGCACTTTGCCCTACTTTCGCATCCATTCGTATTGATTTCCACGTCGATTAACCTGAAGCGAAATGCCATAGGTATCAGACAGATTTTCAGATGTAAGTATCCTTTCTACAGGGCCACTCATCCAGAATTGTCCCTGTTTTAAAAGGGCCGCATGCGTTGTAAATTCAGGCACTTCCTGTAATCTATGCAGTACGAGAACCGATGCCCGTATTTGTTGCAAAAGTTCCTGAAGTAAATCCTGGATAGAGAATTGTGCAGCGATATCCAGGCTTTCAAATGGTTCGTCTAGTAGCAGCAACTCGGGTCCCGCTGCAAATGCTGCAATTAAGAGCACCCTTCTTCGTTCGCCGGAACTCAGGTGCGAAAATCTTGCGGAAAGAGGTAGTTCCAGACGAAGAAATTCACGAAGCAAGGTTTCAGCTTGCTGGTGCTGGTGCGGCGTAGGTGTCGAAAAAAGGGGAAGCTTGCCGGTGAGACCAAAAAGTACCACATCGAGAATCGTAAGCGATGGATAGTTCTGGGCCAGGGACTCCGGATCCCTGGTTTCAAAGATTCCGATTCGACGTTGAATGGGAAAAACCGGTGAACCCGGAAGCGAAGCATCGAAAAATCGCATTCTACCGGCACTGGGCCAGAGCTTCAGGGAAAGGATGGCGAGAAGTGTGCTCTTACCGCTTCCATTGGGCCCAAGAATCACCCAGTGCTCCCCCGGATTGATCTTCCAGGTCGTGGGCTGCAGCAACTGCGATCCGTTGCGGACTACGGAAACACCGTTGAGTTCAACCAGAGGCTGCTTCACCGGGGATTAGCCTCCTCCGGAAAGCTCATACTCCTTCTCCAGTCGCTCAACCAGTCCTTCAAACTGAATGGGACTCTCGATTCCAAAGTCCTGGCGAATTTCTTCTTCAATGGAGAAGAAATCCACATTGCCAGCGGTAGCCTGCTGGATTCGCACAGCGAGATAGACACAATGAATCAATCGTCGGTATGGATCTTCCGCTTGAAGAGGTTTTTGCTGGAATCGGATGGCCTGGACGATGGGTTCAGGAAACTGCCATCTTTCGGCAAGCATGGCTCCTACTTCCGGATGCCCGATTCCCAGAGCTACTTCCTCCATCATTGCGGTGTTGCGGATTCGACCCCGCTCCAGCATGTCCTGAATGCGCTGAATTAGCTCGGGCTTCATGGAAATGAGCACGATCTTTCCCAATTCATAGAGCAGTCCACTCACGCCGGCGAAATCCCGAGCATTGGCATCCTGTCGCGCCAGCTTTCCGGCGAAGAAGGAGACTCGATTGGAATTGTCCCAGATCGACTCCAGATCCTTCTTTTTGTACCTCGTGGTCATTATCTTACGGGCTCCGGCTACCATGAGCAGATTTCCCAGGCCTTTCAGGCCAATGATCTTGATGGCATCCGAAAGTCCAGGGTTGCGAGTTCGCGTCATGAAACCAGCAGAATTGGCAAGTTTCAAAACCTGGGCCGTCAGAGCTGGATCCTTCTCCACTCGCGCAGTAATCACCTGGATAGATGAGGTTTCACTGTTGCAGAGGTTCCAGAGTTCTTGAATATTTTCGGGAAAAGAAGGCAATGCATCCAGCTCATCCAGTACATTTTTGATATATCGATTTCTTGTTTTGGCTTCTTCCTGATCTCGGGGAAGCGCGATGCGTGCTATAGTTTCTTCGCCATTGGTGTCGATGCGAAAGTGGTTCCCGGGTATGCCAGCGTTCTGCAATAGAACCAGCGTCAGTACCAGGCCAAGACCGGCACCTTCCGATTCATCTCTAACAGAAGCAAATACGGCATCCAGTTCCTGGTGTTCCTTGAATAGCTCCAGTCGGGATCGAATCCTTTCCACCTCCCGGGGTAACAGTGCTGCATTGTTTCGCACCTCGATATGCAGATGCTTGTCCTTCAGTTGAAACAATAGTTTGGTATAGTATTCGTTATTCTTGTGCTGTTTGCGAAAGTCTTCCCAATGTTCCAGGACACGATTGGCAAAGCCTTTCATGGCCTTAGTGTACTGTTCTTCGGTACCGTGCTCTTTGTTTTCGAAGTGAAGATAGATTCGCTTCGCGTTGGCCTTGCTTGCGTTCGACAGCAATTCACGGGTAATGACAAACGTAGGTTCGGAAAGAAAGGCAAGGTCCAGTTCGGACAGCAACCGGTACAGAAAATCCGAAAGCTCATTTACTTCTCGATCCACAAGTCCTGGAAACTGGATGGTGATCAAATCCCCGGCCAGCAGGGCTTTGAGGGCGCTACCTCTTTCTTTGTGCGCAACAAATGGAAGCACAGAAACTTATATGCTGGAACCGCTGACCCGGGCAACAAATTTCGCAAACGGAAATACTATGAGATGTGTAAATAAGGATACACTCAGAGGTGGCTTCTGGCCCATTCGCTGAGCCGCGCTCCTCTTGCGGAGTATTGAGCAGAAAGTTGATACGCTGCCGAAATCCAGGATGTCCAGGGATTCCGGGTTTCCTCATCCGGCTGGAATTATTTAGTTTTAGTATTGCAGCGAATTTTCGAAAAACAATCAAATAGAATCAGTCTCTTCCAGGTCATCGAAACTACCGTCCGCTGCCAGCCTAAAAGCGCCCAGGAATTCATGCGGGAGGGAGGATCCCCATTCACCGGGAGAAAGGATAGAGAACAGTTTATCCCCATTCTGCTTTTGATAGAGGTATACAGCCATACCTGGCTTCTTTTCAAAGTTGCATTTAATTCGATGCAACTCCATATCTCTTTCAGCCTTTCCTATGATTTCTTTAGCTTCCTCCTGTAATGTGCGAATCTGCCGGGCAATTACATCCAGTTTTCCATGAACATGACTCTGGACAACTTCATCGGCCTTTTCGATCTCCTGCGCTCTCTGCACCAGGCTGAAGGGAGGATCGCTGGTTCTGGCCGGATGCGTCATGCTCCGACGATTTTCCAGGATGGGTTCTTTTTTGTTATGACCGGGTTGATGGCTCTCCTGATTCTCCATATGAAATCCTCTGGGCACAAAGAAGGCGCCCATTTGAAAGAAATGCGCGCCTTCCTCCTGAGTCAACAGGAAAGGGTTCTGGTAAAACCTGAGACAGACTCTAGCGGATCTTCATATCCCTTTTGATTTTGTAGATCTGATAATGGAGCATGGGGTTTACCACTTCTTCCCCCTCCTGCACGCCATTCGCTGCCTGTTGCTCATATTTTTCTGCAGCCTTCGCATCAAAGAGCACAATGGCCACTGTGTTGTAGAATTCATAATCTACTTTGTAGCGAATATAGTGATGTGATCGAAATATGGACTTTCTTCGCATCTGCTCTACAGTGTAGGAGTGCTTATCTATATTCTTGAAGACCTTGGTGCGCTTCTCTTCCGGGCTTGGAGGAACATAATCGCTTAATGTAAGTTTATCCGGTGGAGGCGTGGTATCTCCATATAGAGTCATGCGAAGACCCTGAGTGGGATACCGATTGATGTAAGCCACATACATCCATGCAGGCGGCAACAGTTCGGGAATAGGTCGCACAGCTGCCACCGAATCTCGCATCCGCTCTATGATTTCCTTTTGCTCTTCATAAGGACCGTCCGGAGCATTGGGATCGGATTTGGGCCCCCAGATCTTCTCCGGCGGGATATCCTTTGGTGTAATCTTCATGAAATGGACTACATTCTCCCGCTTCGCAGGATCGTTCATTCTCCACACGGGATAGGGAATCCATTTTCGATCATTCTCATCTACTGAGTTGGTTTCGCGGTAGGCAAGTACCCAGACATACAGATCCATAGGATCGTTGGTGATGTTTCGAATGGTAAACATCACATCCAGGATCTCCCCACGACCATCCGACGCATAGCGACGATCTACAGTTAGCTCCTCTACTTCGATAGTAGGGTCATCGATGGCGATGGGATTGTAGTCATCCAGAGTGATACGATCCGGCTGGCTGCCATCATTTACAGCTACCTCATTACCACCGGGGTTTTCGGTGATGTTGGGATCTTCACTCCAGAGCAGTCCGGCAAAGACCGGGCCAGCAAAAAGAATGGCGAATGAAATATAACGAATCCAACGAATAGACATGCGTCTTGCTCCTGCCTCTATTATCGAAAAAGCTACCGTTTACATTAATGAGTCTGGAGAAAAGCTTGTAGCCTGAAAAGAAAAATCCGAAACAGAATCCCATGGTGAAACGGCTCAACATCCGACATAATCCAGCGATTGTGCTGATTCTTCTTTTTATCCTGGCCCAGTGCCAGAGTGCCTATCCCCCTGAAATCGGAGAACTCCTGAACAAGAGGATCGTGAAGGAATATGGAGAAACGGAAGTTCTGGATTTGCTGTACTTCACCAATCGAAAACTGAATTCACATTCTGGCATCTGCTCGAACCAGAACGTAACAGTAAAAAAAGGGACCGATCTCGAGGGGGGAATTTGCCGGATTCAGGTGCCCAGAAACCATGAAATCGGCGCTCTGGACCAGGCGGAACGGCCCGGAGGAGACCGTCAGAATCGGTTCTCTATCATGGCCGGGGAGCACCTGAAAGCTCCTATGGATCGGCTGAATGAGAAAGAGATCGTGGTTTTTGTTCACGGATTTAATGTCAAATTCGAAGAGGCCGTTCTTCGAGCGGCGCAGATTCAGTACGATCTAAAATTTCCGTATCCGGTGGTGCTGTTTTCCTGGCCGGCTGGTCCTTCTGATGATGTGCTCATCGAGTCTCTATCACTTACCAGAACCTATCGAGAAAACCAGGCGAATGCGGCCGAATCTGTGAATGATTTT
Source organism: Leptonemataceae bacterium (assembly GCA_041984705.1). Taxonomy (GTDB): domain Bacteria; phylum Spirochaetota; class Leptospiria; order Leptospirales; family Leptonemataceae; genus UBA3465. The sequence goes on from JBHIXQ010000109.1 coordinate 5,094, forward strand.
GCGCGCTGGATTGTGGATGTGGGAAGCAAAGTTAAGACCGTGCATCTAATCGTGCATTCCATGGGCCATCAAATGGTAATACCTGGTTTGAAGCGTGCCCTGGAGCAAAAGCCTGATTTGAAATTCGGAGAGATTGTATTTTTTGCACCGGACTTTCCGGCAGGCGAATATCCGAAGTTCTCGGGCCCGATTCAAAAGGCATCATTCCGCACTACCCTCTACTGCAGCCCGGGAGACAATGCCCTGGCAGTTTCTCAGAGGGTGAATGGAAACTACAGATTGGGTATGTGTAAGCAAGTGCCGGGCACAGATGTAATAAACGTCAATGAAGTGGATGATCCAGTGCTGGGAATCGGTGGTCTGGGGCACGGTTATTATTCCAGCCGGGCCATACTCACGGATTTGTATCAGCTTTTTCTTGGAGTGAAAGTGCAGAAAAGGCTATTTATTCGGAGATCAGATCCCGGGCATGGGGAAGACTACGTGTTGCGCAAATAGAGGGGGCCGGACACAATGTAGCCCCAGGAATACCGAAAGCGAGAGTCCGCGGATCACTGAAAATCTAGAAACCTGGATGGGACGCCTCATGCGTCATTCAAAGCCTCCGGGGTTGGGGAGCCAGCTACGGCCCCGAGATGCGCTCTATTCGGTCCAATCGGCGTGGGACTCTTCAATCCAGATGTCGGTGCCATTCATAGAGTAATGCAGTAACACTGGCCACAGCATTCAATGACTCCAGCCCGGATATTGGAATCCTGAATCCAGTGCCCGGAATATCCGGTAGCCCCTTACCTTCCTGGCCTACAATGAATACGGGCGATTTCACATTTTTCAGAAAGCCTATTAGCTCCCTTAATGGCTTCTCGCTTCGATGGTCCAGTAGCACACTCCTCGCAGGATCAAGACCCATGGTCTTTATTGCCTCATCGATGGCCTCCAGAGGCGGTCCCTGGAAAAAGGCCATCTTAAGGCAGGCCCCTGAACTGCTTCGGATCACACCTGGATGAAAGGGAAATACAGATTCTGAAGTAAGAAGGACTGCATCGATCCCAAAACCACGAGCTGTGCGCACCGCAGCTCCCAGGTTATCCGGCAAAGATAGAGGAAGAACCAGCATCGATTTCCCCGCCGGTTGGAGAGCAGATACCGACCTGAGCTCTTCATGGCCGTCCAGGTTCCATAGAATCAGTGGATACCTGGTTCCGGAAAGATCCAACTTGCGAAACAGTTCCGTCTTGAGCCTGAATACAGGAAGTTCGGGCCATCGGGATAGCAGAGAAAAAAGCTCCGGGGGTATAGAATCATAAATTAACAGGGCTTCCGGGTAACCGTTCCATTGGTCGCGTTCCGTGATTTCGGAACTGGATGGGTGGCGAGGGATATCCTGATATTCGTCCGCCTTTTCATCGGCTGATTGCTTCGAGACCTGCGCCGGGGCCCGCCACTCATGCAGGATTTCCGGTACAATCTTTCTGCCAGATACCAGTGTCTGGCCGGTCTTTTTGATCCATTTGCTTTGATCCAGTCTAGCCCAATCTTTAAATTTCGGATTCGCATCGGATTCTATGGTTCTGATTCGGCTCTGTAAGGAAGAAGGCACTCCATGGCGATCCGAAAGAGCGATTTCGTGCACAGGCTTATCTCTTCGATGATCTCGGGAAAATTCGATTTCCTGTTCAGAGCCAGAATTCAGATCTGAATACTGATCTGAATTCTGAGGGTTATCCAGGTCCGGGGAATCTGCATCAGCCTCGTTGGACGACGCTCCAGTCTGCTTTTCCTTTTTGTGCTCTTGCATGGTACGGACGGCTTGAAATCTTTCCTCTTCCAGTCTTTGAAAAACTACCAGCCGCCTCTTATCGGAAGTTCCAGGTAATCGATAATCGATGGTCTTAAGATGCATCCAGGTAGAACAGGAGGCCTGTGCCTGGCGGATTTCATCGTCGCAATCCGGACCTTTCCAGAAAATAAAGAGTCCTCCCGGGTTC
>JBHIXQ010000110.1:0-7078 GCA_041984705.1 Leptonemataceae bacterium
AAATACCAGAACGATGGATGCTTTTTTGCGATACATCTTGAGCGCTGCTTTTACGAGTGCCGATTGAAGCTTCTTCAGTTCTCTTTTGTATCTATCCGGTGTCAGTGTACTGGTAAGATCCAGTTTCCTTAAATCCTGCTTTCTACGTTCGCTGGTTACACTCATTATTCCATCCCCAACATCCGCCTCTCTAAATGAGCTGGCTGTAAACCAATACCCTACTCTTCAGCCCCATGGAAATTCTCGCTTTGACTTTCCGATTCTTCGGCCTTTTGGGCTTTTTCCGCTTTCTCGGATCCTTCCGATTCTTCCGATTTTCCGATTCTCTCCTGACTCTGGGCCCTGACGGTGCTTCGCTCCCTGTTCAGCTTTCGCATCAACTTCATGGCCTCATCGTAAGAGGCAACAGCCTGACGAGAATCCACACTCAAGAATTCTTCCATTCGTGCGATGATATAATCCAGCACCAGACTACGAACCTGCTTGCCCTTTCCTTCCGGAGGAGTGAACCAGGGAGAAAGAGGAGAACCGGTAAGCTGAGTCAATCTGTCCAGCTCCTGAGAATAATCCCTGTATTCCTTTACCAGGTAACGAGCTCTTTTGCGGATCAACGCAGCCCTGCTCTTTAGCTTTTTGTCTGATTTTAGTTCGTCCTCCAGGTCCTTTCCGTGTCGATTCAGACGAACCTTCAAAACGAGGTAATCGTTTGCCTGTAAGCTTTCTTCAAAGCGATTGATGTCATCGATCCATGCCTTTTTTTCATCTCGGGAAAGCTTTCCCTTTAATACCCGACGCACAAACTCATGATAGTAGGAACCATCAAAGAGGGCCAGGTCACCATATTTGGGAAGATGCATCCAGTAGTGGTGGAGAAATGGATCCTTTCGCTCCGGAGCTGTTTCGTAGCCCGGAAAATGATGCACCTGGAAATGCCGGGGATCCAGGCAGGAGCTAAGTTCATCCACGGTATGAACCAGCCCGGCCAGGCCCGTGCCTTCAAGAATGAGAATAATCCCCTTCTGTTGCTCCTGGGCCGCGCGAAAAAGTAGCGCCACCCGGTCTGTCTTTTCCAGCTCAGCACTTTTCACAGGCACCTCACTTAGCCTGTGCGCCGAAAGCAGGCAAGCAATAAAGCGATGAAAAATGCTTGTAGATGTAAGCCTCCGCCTGAAGCTTTCCTATCGGAATAATAGGATTTGATAATATGAGCACCGCTACAGAGCAAAGAAAATCAGAAAAACAGATCGGGACTCTGGATGGCTCTCCAATAGTGGAGAAGCATTACCGTAGTATCTTAAAAGCCATCTCCTGGCGGATCACAGGTACCCTGGATACGATGGCCGTTTCCTATATTATTACGGGGAGCTTTGCTATGGCTGCTTCCATTGGATTTTTTGAAGTGTTTACCAAAATGGCCCTCTATTATCTCCATGAAAGGATCTGGTCCAGACTGCGAATTGGACTTGTGGTGAAACAACCTCCGGATTACAGCATTTGAGGAGGCGAATGCTCCGGCACCTCCTGTAATGGACCCATCGCTTTTCGAGGATGTAATTACGGTTTTTCGGGGCTGTATGGAAATACTGTCTAAGTCCCCTTCTTACAGAACGCAGTGATTGTAGCTTTGCGTTGACGCCCGATTGTTGAATTCATCCATGAACTCATGAAAAGGAATGATGAATCAGGACCCGGAGTAGCTCTAGTAACGGGAGGAGCCATTCGCCTGGGCAAAGCGCTGGCTACGGGGTTGGCGGGCAAAGGCTACGACATCCTGCTCCATTATAACCGAAGCGAGGGGGAAGCGGAAAAGACAGCCTCTGAGATTCGCGCACTGGGAGTCCAGTGCCATACACTTAAAATGAATCTGGATTCTGATCTGGATAGTGATTCTCTCATTGAGCAGGCCCTGGAACGTCAAAGTAACCTGAACGTTCTAGTAAACAGTGCCTCGGTATATGACGGTGGAACCATAGCCAGGACAACACCGGAGATCTTCGACCGTAACATTCAGGTAAATTTCAAGGCACCTTTCTTCTTATCCCGTTCTTTCCAGGATAGAGTCAAATCTGGCAATATCGTAAATATCCTGGATAATAAGATTTCGTTTAATCAGTATCACTATGCGGCATATCTTCTCTCAAAGAAGATGCTGGCAGAGTTCACAACTCTTGCCGCTCTGGAATTTGCTCCCGACATTCGCGTGAACGGCATAGCGCCGGGGGTTATCCTGCCAGCATCGGTGCGAAGCGAGCAGTACATATCCTGGAGGTTGGAAGCAATTCCTCTCAAACGCAAGGGAGACACAGATCATATAATAAAAGCATTGCATTATTTGCTGGAGAATGATTTTGTTTCCGGACAAATCCTGATGGTGGACGGAGCCGAAGGGAAGACTTCCATTGGCCGTAATGCAGAATCCTACCAGGGAGATTAGCGAATGATCACAGCCATCGTTGCCGTAGGATCTAATATTGAGCCAGAAGAAAGTGTAGAAAAGACCATCGCACTTCTCAAACGAGACTTTGCATTTGTTTATGCTTCTGATTTTATTCGTACAGAGCCGGAAGGCTTTAAGGACCAGCCGGATTTCCTGAACGGGGCCATCTGCATTCGAACAACATTCGACCGCCAGGAACTGGAAAAGTATCTAAAAGAGGCAGAAGTGAAACTGGGTCGAGTGAAGGGCCCCAATAAAGCCGGTCCCAGGGTCATCGATCTGGATCTGGTGATCTGGGACGGAGCAGTAGTGCACGATGACTATTATTCCAAGGATTATACAAGTATACCGGTGAACCAATTACTTCGCGAGCTAAACATGACTGTGTAGAATCGCTGGCGGCGAATCCTGGTTCTGGAATATCATCAGTATTCCTGGAAGTAGAAACCCTGACTCTGGCTCCATCAAACGGAAAAGCAGCCCGACGAATGTTGCAGAGCCAGGCATCCCTTATGCGACACCCATTGCCAGTGCACACTATTTACGCAAACTCTTGAGATAATCGCAAAACTCTCGATCATCGGCATTCTGCGAAAAATGCTCAATCAAGGTTTCCAGGTTCTTCTGCACATATTCCTGCTCTTCTGCGGTCAGGTCTGCGCGATCCAGAAGCTTTATCACTATTTCCTGCCAGCTAATCTCTGCCATCACCATCCTCCCCGGGTAGTATGTTCTGAAGTCGTATTCGTGAAAAGAATCTTTTTCATCCCTGCAAATTGTCTGCGGACTCTCCAGAAAATCCGGCCTATTAGGATGTCTCGCTTGACGATTTAACTCATTTATCATTTGTATAACGTCACTGGAAGTTTTGATGCTGGAAGAATTGCAACAAAGCAAGCTCGTACACGATATGGAGGAGTATGGGCGAATGGGCGCCTATGAGGTGGACGTACCCAGACGGCGCTGGAAAGCCTCTGCTAGATTTCTGGAGATGTTTCGCCTGCCGGTCAGGGAAGAATTTTCCTATGAAGATTTCACTCCTCTAATTCATCCGGCGGACCTGGAGCAGGTTCAGCAACAGTTCAGAGAAAGCCTGGAAACCAGCCCCGTTTTTAACAGTAGATACAGATGTATTGTACAGGGACAGGAACGAATTATCGAAACCAGGTCTCGTATTGAACGAGACTCTGAAGGCAATCCATTGCGTGTTCTTGGATTCTGTCGGGATATCACGGAAGAAAGGCAGCTCCAGGCAGTGTTTGAAGCGGCTCCCAGCGGAATGCTTCTTGTGGATGAGCATAGAAAGATACTTCTCGTAAACCGAGAAATCGAACGAATCTTCGGATATTCCCGGCAAGAACTTACCGGACAAAGTATAGAGATATTGCTTCCGGAAAGGTATCGCGCGAATCATCCTTCGCTGGTAGCAAGCTATATGCAAAATCCCACGCAGCGCTCCATGGGCGAAGGCAGGGATCTAAGCGGAAAGCGGAAAGATGGTAGCGAGGTTCCGGTAGAGGTAGGATTACATCCGGTGTATGTCTATGAACGATTCTCTGTGATCTGTTCCATAGTGGATATCTCGGAGCGCAGACGCATTGCAGAAAGAGAGGCCAGACAGAAAAAGGAGCTTCGGGATTTTGCCTATCGAATTGCGCACGATATTCGCAATCCTCTGGCAAATCTAAAAAGCCTTCTGGAGCTCAGTTCAGATTCAGCCGCTGCCATTTCAAACGAAGAAGCCAGAAGCATGATGACCAGTATTACTGCAGATCTCATTCAATTTACCGAAGAGATCATTGGTGCTACTCTGGCAGCACCCGGGGAATCCGTAATGAAGCCCCTGAGTGTAGATGCTCTCCAGGAACGGATCTCCCAGAGGTTTCAGTATCCTTTACGAGAATCCGGCGGCAGCATCCACTGGACCACAAATCACGATTCCGTACCCAGCACCCCCCCTGGAGTTATGGAGGAGGTTATTGGAAACCTGATATCCAACGCCTTGCGATACAGCCAGCCAGATAGAAAGCCGGAGATTCAGGTTCGCACATGGAATGATAATAGCCGGTTCCATCTTTCTGTGGAAGATAATGGTCCCGGCATTCCAGAAGACAGCCGGCAGCAGGTTTTTTCCATATTTGGTCGCTTGCAGGACAAACAGGGCACCGGCCTGGGGCTCTATCTGGTGAAGGAAAACCTGAATCGCCTGGGCGGAAGTATTGATTTTTCCAGTTCATCCGCCGGAACAATCTTTCAAATCACACTGCCGCTAAACTGAATACTCGGATCTGTCACAGGGCAGAGCAAAGGCAGATCAAAACCGCTGGACCGCCCTGATTCCTGACTCCGCGAAGTTGCAATCATTGATGAGCCCGCGAAAGTGGCCTGCAATCACTGTTCAGGAGAATCAGGCTTACGGGGCATTCAGTTCTACAAGAAACGCTATCGCGCTCCTCGTCCCTTCTGACTTGCCAGATACACTACTTTCCTGGCTCGCATGACGTCGCCCAGAGGACGATGATCCGCCAGAGCCTGCCACGGATCGAACACCGCATTTTCTATGGTTTCCTGTAGCGCTTCCAGCTCCCCTGCGTTCTGCTCGGGGATGGTAAGTCGTCCCACAGTTACGTAGGGAGACTGCTTTTCCTTCCAGTCTACAGAGGCATCCTCCACAGGAGTATGCTTTTCATCGGTGAAGAATTGAAGCTGCAGATCCATTTGAAGAGGAGCCATTTTAAGGCGACCTTTCATCTCCTCTGCCATATCCGAAGGAGTGCCGGCCCCTTTTTTCAGACGCGGGTCCGGAAGCAGCCTTACCCTCGCCGCATAGGGACCACATGCAATGGGGGCAGCAGAATAGAAATTCTCTGTGGCAAAACCGGTAAACTTTCGGTTAACCGCAGCTCCAAGTTTTTTCATTCGCATCAGTCCGCCAAGAAATCCATAGGTCTTGATCATAAAGCGAAATAGAACGGCATTTCCCTGGGCCGCAGCCTGCACCATCTGCACAAATTGCTCACTTTTGGGCGAAGAAAATGAAGGAAGATTAATTAACAGAAAATCCTGACAGTTTATGTTGCCGCCCAGTGCGCCAGGCCCATCCAGTCCGCGGACTTTGATGGCAAATCCACGAATATCACCTGTCTTATCTGGCTGGATGTTTAAACTACCGTTGGAGAGCCGAATCCATGCTTCATGCTGACCGGGAAAGGCAAACAATCCATGCCTGGCATATTCCGGAATATCGCCCAGTACTTCAAGTTCTGCCTTCAGGCCCAGGATTTGCTTACGATGCAATGCTCGACCAGGACCGAATTCCCGGGATTTTAATTTTTGAAGCAGCCCAAACTGCTTTGCATATTTCTGAAACCTCTCTGCTTCGTCATCGGTAATATTCTCTTTCCAGTCTGTGGATGGTTGTTTCATGCTTTCTTCCAATCGTAAATGGATCTATTATGGATCTTTTTTTCGGGCTGTCGCCGGTTGCTCTCTGCCGGACGCTAATCCTGTTGCAGGGTACTATTTTGTAAAGTTAAAGACTCCGGAATTCTCCAGGAAGTCCGGTTAAGGTAGCGGGCAGCAAATTTTGGCCGGGGATTCGCTTTAATCTTTGACTTTCCTTGCAAACTGGCAGGTTCCTGCTTCTTTCCAAAGATTTTTTCCAGGGATTTTCCACCGATCTTTTCCAGTGGAAACTTTCCAGATTTCAGGAGGATGGGCAATGTCACAGAAGGCTGGCGCTGGTCGCAATCTACTCTTGCAGGGAGTACTGTTCGCTCTACTTTCCTTTCTCAGCTGTTGTTTTACCATTGTTACGGTTTCCGATGAAATAGAGACCAACAAGATCTACTCAGGAACCCGCGCCAATATAGTGATCATAGGAAGTTCTTATGACCATCCTCATGGCCCTGGACCCATGTTTCGCTACCTGGGACTGCTGGATTTTCCATTCAGCCTGGTGGCCGATACTGTAATTTTGCCTTATACAATTGCCTATACCATTCTGGCGCAGGATTCCACGGATGCAGATTCGACGGAAGCGGACGACGCTGAGTCTTCGCCGTCCTCTGATCCAGACCAGGGCCTGGAATCAGAAGAGATTTCGCACTAAAGCCAATCCAGTCCTGAGCTTCGCTCATGAAAACCAGGCCCAATGGCTCCCGCGATATTTTGGGCGGGGCCCGATGTTCCGGGATGCCTGCGATAGTGACATACAAGGCCGGCAACCCTGGATCTAAATCAGCGATGACCAGGTTTGTGGCACAAACATTCCAGCCCGGTTACGGAATTCTTGCTGGATCCAGAGGTAAGATAAACCCCGCCCAGAGTGGGTCACCTGCCAGGTTCCCACCTTCCGGATAGGGATCGTGCACCGGCTCAAATCCATGAACTGCGGTGCGCGCGAGGATTACATGGCGATAATCTCCTCTGGGGCTTTCGCCGGCTATCAAACAGAGAATCCCACTGGCACAGGGAAAGATCAATCGGCCATCCTTAAGTTCCACTTTAAGAAATGCCATATCATGATCTTTGAGAAAATCATTTATGGATTTGAGGTAATCGGCGCTTTCTATGAAGTTGGGAACCGAGTCCAGGTCCTGCTCCAGCAAGGATGCAATGCAGGCCTGAAGAGCATTGCCT
>JBHIXQ010000111.1:0-6819 GCA_041984705.1 Leptonemataceae bacterium
TCCCCTCATGTACAGTGTGCGACTGTGCGTACTCCCCTGAGCGAGGTGCCCCGCGTATCCACAACCAGCGCTCCGGAGGGGCGCCCGCGGTTCACTCAATTGCCAGATGCGCCGCCTTCATCGAGACGTACACGGCTCCCTCAACAGACGGATGCCGAAATGAGGGAATTGGTGGGTGGGTCGCCTTCATCATCGCGCCCTAGTGTCCTCCAGGCCACTGAGGAGTGCACGGTGCGCGGCCGGCCAGTGTTTACGGACATTTGGAAGCCGGAGGATGTTGTCGACATACACCTTCTATGGCTAGCTTTCCATGTGATGACTTGGCCACTCCACGAGCGCGGTGTTGCACACGTTGCATTGTCATTGTGCGCGGAGCCGGAATTACTGAAGAAAGTGCGATTGCCGTTAATGGAGGTCACCACGACCAGATAGACGAGAGAATTCCCATCCTGGCGGATCCCGGATATTCGTGTAGACCGAATCCGGGGGTCTGCCTCTATCTTTGCCAGGAGCCGGTCTATGTACCGGTCTTTGAAGAAGTTTTCCTGGACCTCGCCGATCTTTGCTGGATTGCCAAAATCAGGATACATTGGCAGTCCGCCCTCCGGCGTATCGATCTGGTCGATCACATTGTTCATCAGAGCGGGCTCACCCTCGACCACATCCAGATCTCCGTTCGCAGCCACGGCGAAATCCCTCTGGTCCGTAAGTGCCAGGTCCTCCCCGAGCACTCCCCGTTCAATATCGGCATTCGTCGGGCTGGCCGGTTGGGAGGCCCACACCTGGAGGTTATGCCCGTAGGGAATCTTGATTGATTCGCTTACGATGCCCTGCCCCCTTCTCTTCCGATTGTATGCGGCCAGTGCGGAACCCAGATCAGGATCCTGCATGTATTTCTCTGCGAGCGATTCCCAGGTGTCTCCACCTATGGCTTTGTGGATGATGTACTGATTGTCTGTCGCGGCCTTCTTTATATAGGCCTCCAGATCAATCACCGCTGATTTCGCCTCCAGCAGTTGCTCATAGTACGGTATTTCTATCAACGATTCGAAGTTTGATTCCGGGGTTGCCGCATAGGATTCCAGTGGTTGGTTGGGAGAAACGGTAATCAGTCCGATCTCATCCATGGCAGCCTGAATTTCCTGGGCCATTTCCCGGAGACGGCGCTGGAACTCGGCTCTCGCAGAATTGGCCTTCTGAATTGCATTTTGTTCCTCTGGCTCTTCGCGAAAGCCCCGCCCTACGTTGGCAAACGCTTCGGTGAAGTTGTTTGATGCCAGTCGGCCATCGCTTGAAAAGACTCCCCGCATCGTATCCCACGAATTCTGAAGCTCGGTTCCGATCCGGGAAAGGTTCTTGAAGGCACCCGACATTCGGAGGAACCGGCCTGATAGCTCTGTCGGGAAGTTGACGATGTCCTTCAAGTCCTGCATGACCCCGCCGATTCCAGCTTCAAAATTTGCATTGAAGTACCTTTCGAGCTTGTTGGGCAGTTCGAAAGCAGTGTCCTTTTCGTCTTGTATGACGACCAATCCGATTTCCCACTTGTATGTGTTCGTATCCTGAGTGCTTCGGGAAATCTTGAAACCATCTGGTTGCACTACCACTTCTACATGGCGACGCCTTGCGTAATCGTGGAACATTAAAGCGAAGTTGGAATAGCTGAACGGGTCTTTCTTTTCCTTGAATTTTGTAAGTATTGCAGCCGCCTGCTTATCCTCCGGTTCATAGAGAATCTTTTCATCCCATACCCCTGACATGATTGCCAGAAAGTCAAAGAACTCCATCTCCCCGGACCGGAGTCCCCCCATCCCGGGGACCGGAATGATCCTTTCCATGTAACCGACCGAACGATCGTATAGCTTCTTTGCTGTCCCCGAGTAATCAGTAACGAGCCCCTTTGCATCGTCATAGATTGACTTGGCACCTTCCGTAACATCGCCGAAGCCCAGGCCTTCCTCTCCATCATCGAAACGATCCAGGAAGGATCCGCCTTCGGAACCCTGGGGCGGTCGAGCCAGAAAGTGAATGTGAAACTCGCCTTCCAGGGAAAGTATGTTATTGTCCGGGCCGTAATCCACCGTGGAGGAGCCGCGATGACCGAAGGTGGGCATTGTGCGGACCCGGAATTTGTATTGTTCGGAGTAGCGGACTGGCCCGTTCAACAGGAAATATTCTCCCAGGGTTTCACTGGAAGGCTGTCCGTTGTCCTTTCGGGACCTGAGTTCGAATGAGAACAGATTCTCGGCCACGGATTGAGTCTATAGTTGCAGGCTCCATCGGTCCACGCAGCGAGCGGTTTGCCCGATGAAAATATAGCGTATTATTATCGGGCGCAATGGCGCTGAGCAGATATATCCCGCGTGCGGACGTAGAGTACCGCCAGGCACTCGTAAACTACCTGATCTCCAGAGCTTCGCGCCTGAGCAATTTCGGTCCCGGATCCCGCATTGGTTCATTGCTGGAAGGTATCGCCATCGTCCTGGCCCGGGGAGATCGGGAAACATTGCAGGGCTTCGAGGCGGAAGCTGTAAATGCTGTCTACGAAGTGTTTGGCTTCCCCCTCCTCCCGGGGCTAAAGGCAACCGGACTGCTCCGCCTGGAGAAATCCGGACATACCCAGGCAATCAATTATCCGATCTTTACGATCGATCTTTTCGGTCTGCGTTTTGAAACCGTAGAACCTATTACCCTTCCCGTGGGCCAGAATGTGGTTCTGGTAGAGGCCCGAGCCATAGAGCCCGGCGTTTCCGGAAATATTCGCGCCGGGGAGATCGATACCCTGGATGGTCGTGGAACGATATCTCCTCAGATTGAACCGGGAACCCGGGTCTGGAATCCGGCGCCTTTTGAGGGAGGCACCCAGCTTGAAACAGAGGAATCGCGAGCTGGCCGATTCAGGGATTTTATCAACAACCTGGGCCGCAGCACCCTGCGGGGTATATACAATGCGGTCATTTCTATCCCCGGTGTTGCCGGAGCCGTGGTGAACGATAACATCAACCCGATTTCTCTTTTGCCTCAGACCGGATGGGTCAATGTCTATGTGTCCGATGGAACCTCGAGTCCTCCACAATCGCTTCTTGATGAAGTTAAGAAGGTAGTCGTTGGCGAACTGAATCATCCAGACTATCTGGGTTATGCGGCGGGTGGGGCCAGAGTTTACGTTGGTTCGGTTGAGGTGACGGCCGTAAATGTATCCTATGAATACGTCCTTGTAGAAGGAAGCTCCCTGACAGACCAGGAAGCGGAAGAGAAAATTGAGCAGGCGGCAATCGGATATATCAACTCCCTTCCCATCGGCCAGGACGTGCTCTTCGAAACGCTTCAGGCCCGGATGCTAACGGCTCATCCAGATATCCTGAGATTGAATCTACTGTCTCCAGGATCAGATGTCGTGATTCAAGATCAAGACCTCCCCCGAATAGGAGGTGCATCCGGGGGAACCATATCGGGAACGGCGCTGGCCCGGGAGGTCCCCGAGTGAGCGAAATCTTCCAGCTACTGCCCTTCTTTAATCAAACCGGACCTGTGTTTCGTGACCTGGTCGGCGATCCGAACAGGAACGAACTGGATCCGGTCCAGGCAATCAACGATATTAACAAGGGTGCTATTGAAAACAGTATCGAATGGCACCTCCGCTTCCAACGGCGGGCCGTGCATGAAGTGGATCTTCGGAATGCGCGCGGAATATTTCTACGAAAGTGGGCCGAGATCTATGGGATCCCCCGCCCCCCATCGATGTCGGATGAAGACTTCATCGGCTACATGATTGGTCGCATCCTCTCCGTAAGTTCAGCCCGACCGGCACTGGTGAGCATCTTTCCGGAGCCAAAGTATCAGGTCTTCGGCTGCGCACAGGTCGGGGCCTTCCTGGATGTATGCTACTACAATGTGGGTGTTCAGGACCCCAAAGAGACGAAAGTTCGTATGGCGAGCTCAGTTCTTACGTTCGGTACCAACTCGATCTATGTCTACGTAAAGGATCCGGACCATATCGGCTCCGAGATTAAGAAGAAATTATATGATACCCTGGCCGCCGGATTCGCGGTCTACGCAGGAGTCTATTGATGACAACGGTGGAAATCCCCTCACAGGATAATGAAGTAAAGATCCTTTATGTGGAACCGCTCAGAAGGATTGAGTCTGATGACATTAACACGGCGACCGGAGTGAACTTCGAGGGTTCTCAGCTTAAAATCGCAACCCTGGTTGCAAGAGCGATCATTGGCAAGGATCTAACGGATACCTGCTACCTGGGATTCAAGCCACCCTCATTTACATCGACGGAAATAACCGTTCAGCGTGGTGTCATTATAACGGAAGAGGCAGTCTTTCAAATAGCCCCGACCACTTTGACGCCGACTCCGGAAGCCCACTATGGCATCTATGAATGCGAATTTGTGGAAGAGATTGTGGACGAGGAGGCCCGGGACTTTTGGAACGCTGCCACAGAGGAAGCGGATCCTGCCATGAGCCCGACCCGAAAGAGATTCGGGATCAAAATCTACGAGAAATACAATACGTCGGCCAGCTACCCGGCTGTCACCCCGGGCCGGTTTGAGCTTTTAAGATATCAAAAGCTGGCCGCATTTCAGGCGATTGACGATGTCCAGCTCCAGATCCAGACGGACTTTGATCTGATTACCGTGACCGACAATATTTCCCAGCTTTTCAGCGAACTAGCAACGGAAATAGCAGAACGGCAGTCAGCGGATGATCTGAAAAACTTTATCCGGACCAGTATTCCAGGCCCTCCAGGAAACCAGGTATTCTTTCGGCAGGATGGCAATTATCTCTACTGGTCTAACGATGGGAGTACCTGGCGCCCTTTCGCATAACGCCCTCGTCTGGCCCGGTGGCGGGCGGGGGCTTCAACGGTCATTGGGAGGGCAATGTCAGTACAGCCAGATACGATGTGTTTCCGCAGGGAGCCTATAGCGTCGGCGATCAATGGTTCGCGGTGGATAGTCAATTCGATGCCGGAGGCTCCTCTGTTCGTTGCCAGGAAACCGGGTTTGGATACGGAGGGTGTCTTCTCGGCTGTTGCCCCGGTGGGGGCGATCCTTTTTTGGGGTGCTTCCGTTGTAGTGTAACCCTTCCGGATGGCGTAGAATACTGCAATGTTGAAGGTCTTCAGCCATTTAAGGGATGGTATTTTGAGTCGAGAGCATGTGGCCTTGGGTGCGAAAGCAACTTCTATAAACTTTGCTACAATCCGGATTGGAAAACTCGCTATAATGTCTACGAATATCGTCCTGCTGAATGGCAGGAACTGAACGGGATCGAGTTCGACCCCACGAACCCAATGCACGGATGGGTGTTTCGGTACCAGTCCGTGGTGGATGGCCTTGTTTACTCATAGGCGTATTTCAAATACTTGATTTTGGAATCCGGTGATGCCGGGAAAAGGAGAGAGAAATGAACGAATCACAGATATTTCAATATATGAGCCAGATGGTTTTCAATGCCACGGCCAAGGGCCAGACCCGCGAAAAGGCTCTGGAGCAGGCCGAGGAAACCGTTTCGGGCATAGTCGACACATCGAAGAAGCTGGCCGCAGAGCTTGACTCAGAGGAGCTGGGTGAAAGCCAGATCTTCCAGTACATGAGCCAACTGGTCTTTAATGATGTGATGAAGGGTAAGGACAGAGAAACGGCCCTGAAAGATGCAGCCAAAACCGTGAAGGCGATTGCAACGAAGACGAAAGCCCTGGCGGCCAAAGCACAGCCGAAAGAATAATCATGGCCTGCGGAAAGTGCGGCAGCTCGGCACCGGTAGTCGCAGCGGAATCCGGAGATTGCCGGAAAAATGCAACGGCACCCATCCCGGAAGGGTTCAGGGCCAGGCGGAATGAACGCCTCGCAATCTGCCTGGATTGTCCTGCATTGAAGCGATACGTCAAAATCTCGAAGATGGAGCAATGCGGACTCTGCGCATGTTTCGTTCGGGCCAAGACTGCGGTTCCATGGGAGAAGTGCCCGGCGGGCTTCTGGGAGTAGCTCATGGCGTTTATCTCACCCAGAGTTCGACTGATGGCGTACCGCCCCTTTGATAAGGAGCCAGTGGAGGTGCCTCTGGATCCGATTACAAAGATCAGCTCCAGCCGGGGCTTCGGTCCCGGATCAATCAGTCTGACCTTTACTCGTGGCGTGACCTCGGGAGAAATCAGGAAGGTCATGGATCTCCTGACGGATCAGACCGTGGTCCAACTCCAGGTGAAGCGCAAGCCAGGGGATGAATGGAGACAATTAAATCTTTGTCATGTCAGCTCTGTTTCGACAACGATCCACGCGAAGGGTGAAGAATCCTGGAGTCCGGAACTGGTTACACTGGACGGAAAGCTCCAGAACCAGGTCTATTTCATTTCGTTACCCAACGGAGCAAAGAAGCTGACTCCGGAAGAGGCTGCAGGCTTGCCGGAAGGGTCATTCCCCAGGGCTTTAATGCAGTTCGGAGAGTCTTTCAAGGGTGGCGTAAAGTCGCTGAAGCGCCTGATTGAAAACTTCTGGGATGAGATCATAGTAACGCTCATGAACCCAGAGCAGTATGGCACACGGACCGTGGTTTTCGGCGGGAAGCGTCTTGCAGGTCCAGTTGGTTCTATCGATGCACTTTCGACTTTGAAAGTGTTCTCTACTCCTTCCTACACCGAGCAGTTTATTTCCTTTTTCAGCTTTCTGAATCAGATATCGATAGGAAATAGCCCCAATTTCTACCAGATCATTTCAACCTGACACAAGTAATTTAGCAGGTGCGGCAATTCTGGATCCGGGTTATGCTACCTTCTCTGGCGGCACTGTTGCTGATAGCAATTTT
>JBHIXQ010000111.1:6829-7076 GCA_041984705.1 Leptonemataceae bacterium
GGCAAATGGATCGAACCGGAGGAAGCAATTACGGACATCCACCAGTTAAACTACAGCCATAGAGACTCGGACATATACACCGGGGTGCACGTTGGGCTGACGGCCTTTGATCTCGGGGCCAATGCAATCGTTTTTAAACCGAAATGGTCCGGGCTTCTGGGGGCCACCCATGGCCATCGGCCACTCCAAATAAAGATGGATGGCATAAAGCCGGGCGATATGGGGCCGGATCAAATTACAGACGCAC
>JBHIXQ010000112.1:0-7053 GCA_041984705.1 Leptonemataceae bacterium
GTCCCTGATGCATCCAGGGCAGGCCCACGATTACAGGAACCGTTCCTGCAATTCCATTTAGCTTTTCGCACAGAATATCCAGACTTTCCCGGCTACGAGCCCAGACCTCCGGCATATGAAATGCATCTTCGCATCCATAACCGGAAATACAAAGTTCAGGAAAAAGGATGGCTTCCGGTCCTGCCTCCATGGCCTTTTCGGCCGCATCCTGGATTCGTCTGCGATTGCCTGCCCAGTCCATGGGAATCTGGTTTACAGAAGCTGTGGACAGGCGGATGAGCATCTAGGCTGCCTGCATAGAATTTAGAATGGCTTCCATGATCGGTTTTCCCTGGGTTTTGCCATTCACCGGATCGGTGGCTCGCTCCGGATGAGGCATCATTCCCATCACACGGCCATCTTTACTGGTAATACCTGCAATGTTCTCTATGGAACCATTGGGGTTATCCTGGTAGCGAAAGGCAATCTGCTTGTTATCCTGAAGGGACTTCAGAGTATCTGCATCGGCGCGATAGTTTCCTTCACCGTGAGAAACTGGAATGGAAAGCGGGCCCTGCAATTTGCCAAATACATTGTTGCTGGATTCTGGCAGCAGAGAAACATCCTTGCAGATGTGTTTTAGATTTTGATTTCGAATGAGAGCTCCGGGCAGAAGATGTGATTCGCACAAAATCTGAAAGCCGTTGCAAATCCCCAGGACATAGCCACCTTTCTGTGCATGCTTCAATAGATCCTGCATGGCCGGAGCAAAACGAGCAATGGCACCGGCGCGAAGATAATCTCCGTAAGAGAATCCGCCTGGCACTACAAGCAGATCGTAGGAGCCCTGAATCGAATCTGCATGCCAGAGCATATCTGTGGGGATCCTGAAAAAATTCTCTAGAATGGTTTGTATATCGCGGTCGCAGTTGGAACCGGGAAATGTAATTACGCCTGCTTTCATGGACGGTGGACTCTCCCGTTAGCCTGCCAGCACTTTGCCGTCTGAATCAATAAGATCAAAGCGAAAGGACTCGATCACTGGATTGGAGAGCAGTTTTTTACTCATTTCATCCACCTGATTTCTGGCCTGATCCGCAGAAGATGCATCCAGCTTTAGTTCAATGTACTTTCCTATGCGGACATCCTGCACTGATTCGTAGCCCATGTGATGGAGCGCAGTGTTTACTGCCTGGCCCTGGGGATCCAGTACCGACTCTTTTAGCGTAACGTATACCCTTGCATTGATCACAGGGACGGTGTACATTCCGGTGGCTCAGGAGAAACTCTTTTTTAATTCCCAGGGATGGACCGTACCACTATGCTGGAGGTATGTCTTTGTCTCCGAAACTGCCAGATTGGATGGAGGAGGTTGCCCCTGACCTATACTGCATCGATTGCGATTACGTTCAGCCCAGACTGGCCTGCGTCTATTTGATGATAAACGATGCTGGCCGTGCCGCTTTTCTGGAAACCAATACATCCCGTGCGGTGCCTCGGTTTCTGGAAGCTCTGAAGGTGCTGGGTTTGAGCACGGACGATGTGGACTGGATCATACCCACACATGTTCATCTGGATCATGCCGGAGGGGCCGGGGCCCTTTTGCGCGAATGCTCGCGGGCAACGGTGCTTGCTCACCCACGGGCGGCGAAGCATTTGATCAACCCGGACCGATTGATTCAAAGTTCCATCCAGGTCTATGGGCAGGAGACCTTCGAGAAGCTTTATGGAGAAATTGTACCATGCCCTGAATCCAGGGTGCGAATCATGGCGGATGGCGAATCGCTGGACTGGGGAAACCGGACTCTGGAGTTCCTGTACACACGAGGGCATGCCAATCATCACTTCTGCATTCATGAAAAGTCCAGCGGAGTGTTCACCGGAGACAGCTTTGGAATCGCCTATCCGGATCTCCAAACCGGAGGCCCCTTTCTTTTTGCCTCCAGCACTCCTACGGACTTTGATCCACCGGCGGCCCATGAAAGTCTGGACCGAATTCGCAATACGGGAACGGGCTCAGTTTTTTTGACTCACTTTGGCCGGCTGGATTCGCTGGAAGAGGCCGGCCGTCAATTGCACGAAAGCCTGGATTTCCTAACCGGGCTATATGACGATGCCAGGGCCAGATTCAAATCGGCTCAGAGTAAGGCGGCTCCGGAGTTGACGCAATCTCTGGAAGAGGAAGTGCGGACTCGAATCCTGGATTCCTGGGTTGATCAGCTGCGCAGTCGAGGCTTCCAGGATGCTTCGGCCATTCAGGAGCGCCTGGGTATGGATGCGGCTCTGAATGCAGGTGGCATTGTTTTTGCTGCTCAGAGATCTCAAAAGAAGGGATAAGTAAGCCTCCGGAAAAATGCCCCTGGAAGATTTCTGAAAATCCAGCCGGACAAATCGTCATCCCTGTCGTCTAAGGCCACATGCGCTTTTTAAGAAATTCGGACATTACCAGGCATACATCGGCCCGGTCAGACCATCGGGATTGCCAGGAAATGACGGTTTCTTGTCATTCTGGCTTCTTCAAATTTGTCATTCTCCTGGGTATGGTTCTACTGAGCACAACGGCCATCTGGGCCTGGCCTTCCAAACTTCTCTACGAAGTACGCTTCGATGAAGCGCAGGTGGTTACTCTGGCCTTTGCCGATGGCGGGGATCAGCTGATAACCGGCCATGCCGATGGGAAAGTGGCGGTGCGCGATGCAGACGATGGTGATGTGCTCCGCAGTTTTCAGGCTCATAAAGGACGCGTCTATCAGCTGGCTTCGCAATTGAACGGGGATCTAATTGCAACCGGCACACTGGGAAAAGATAATGTTAAGGTCTGGGATGCAGCCAGCGGTGACCTGGAGTTTTCGTTAACTTCGTTTGATGAAACCTTTGGACTGGCATTTTCGCCGGACAATAAATACCTGGTTATCTCCGGGTCTTCGTCCGGCCGGACTTCGGTGGAGCTATGGAATCTGGAAAATAAGAAGAAGGTCGCTATTCTGGGCACCTTTCCTGTTGGTCAATTTGTCCCTGGAAGGATTCTATTTTCCGCAGACTCGAAAAGGATCTTCGTGTCTGCACAGAATCAATTGCATGGAATCCATATCTGGGCTCTAACCGGACAGAAGCTGAAGTCTATCCCATTCAGCGATGACATCATTTCCATGAGCCTCCATCAAAATGAATCCATTGCAGTGTGTGCTACATTCAAAAGCCAGGTTGTGGTCATTGATTTGAATTCCGGTAGAGTTCTGCGTAAGATGTCCGGGCATAAAGGTCATGTTACTTCCGTGGATCGAGTGGACGAAAACCATGCTGTGAGCGTAAGCTACAGAAGAGACGACACCGGGCCATTCATTATCTGGGATATTCGCACAGGTGCGAAAGTAGGAACCGTCAACGACAAGATCTCATCGGTAAATCAGGTGGCCGTGAATCCAAAGACAGGAGCCATCGCAATGGCCTTGAATACGTTTGGAAATCTGGGAAATCCATCTACCCTGGTGGTGTACGGACGTTGAACAATTGTCCGGGTAAAAGATCTCAGTGCTGAATAACGGATTAGATCTTGCCCGGCGGCCTTAAAAACCATCCCCGATTCAATCCTCCATCAACCGGAAGGACGGATCCGTTTATATAGGCGGCCTCCTCGGAAGCCAGAAAGCAAACGGCCGCTGCCACCTCTTGCGGTACACCCGCCCGTCCAGGTAGATTCATAGCGGAAAGCCTTTCGATTGCCTCTTCGCTGTAATTGCTTCGCACTCCCGGGGTGTCGATGAAGCCCGGTCGGATGATATTGGCCGTAATTCCATTATGACCCTGTTCCACCGCAATGGTGCGGATCAATGCCTCCTGGGAGGCCTTAACTGCAGTATAGATCCCCTGACCGGGTCCGCCCAGCTCGGCTACTGCGGAGCTAATCAGGATCCATCGGCCATATTCTCGCTTCTTTTGTTCCGCTAGAAATTTGCTGTAGAGCTTTAAGGGAAGTGCACAGTTTTGCTCGATAGCGCCGCTCAGTTCCTGACCATTCAGAGCATCCAGACGTTGCAATGGGCTTCGCACATAGAAGTTCCAGATAACAATATCCGGGCAGCTCTCCGCTTCACAGAAATGCAAGATCCGGGTTGCGCTTTCCGGGCCGGACAGATCGGCACTCAGCATTTCATGGCCCTTACCATCCAGCTGTGCATGTACCGATTCCAATTCCTGGAGGTTCCGGGCCACCAAAAGGACTCGGGCACCACTCCTGGCCAGGAGCAGGGCCGAGGCGGCTCCAATGCCCCGGCTGGCTCCCAGAACAAGGGCTGTCTTTCCTTCTAACAAAAAGGGCTTGCTTTCCAAGATATATCTCCCGGGTATTTTTCGTCAGCTTCAGCGGTTCAGGCCGGGGCCCGACCAGAGATTAGACACTGATTAATAAGCTGCCCCAGGCCAGACCACCACCGACAGCATTCAGCAAGATACGCCTGCCCGGTGAAAAACCATCTTCCAGGGCCTCTGACAGAGCAATAGGGATTGTTGCCGAACCGCAGTTACCAAATCGGTCCAGACAGCGATAAAGCTTTCCTGAATGAGAGCCCATGGAGTCGGATAGCATATCCAGAACGGAGGAACTGGTCTGATGCGGGATATAAAGATCAATGTCATCCATGGTTCGCTCTTTTCCATCTATGATGGCCTCCTGAGATTCCATCCATCGCGGTCTTACATCCGCGGCCAGATTGGCAGATTGCCCCATAAAATACAATCCCTGATCCAGTGCTTCACGGATAGGCGGTAGAATTCCCGGTACTCCCATGGCATCTGCATAGCTTCCATCTGAATCCAGAAAACCAGCCAAAAGCCCTCTTTGCGGATCTTTAACTTTCTGCAGTATGAGAGCTCCGGCTCCGTCCCCCGCCGCATACAGGAAGGGTCCATCCCTGGAGATTACTCGGCTCAAAGTTTCTGCAGAGGCAATGAGTACGCTTCTGGCCGGTCCTGCCAGAAACTGATAGGCAACGCTTATGGCATAGATGGTACTGGAACAGCCGGATTTCATTTCAAAGGTGGCACCCCTGTATCCCAGCAATCCTGCCACCAGAGTGCCCAGGGAAGAGGTATACCTGGGCGAAGTTGTGGAAACAGCGATAAATAGATCTATTTCGCTTATATTTACACCGGTTTGCAGCAGGACCTCCCGGGCTGCTCGGTGCATCAAATCCGCGGAGTTCTCTTCATCTCCGGTCCTGGGGGATTCTGGCGGAAGGGTCCAGTGTCTCCTGGAAAAGCCTTTCCTCCGCGGATGTTCTGGATCCAGCCCCTGCTCAACCATGGTAGATTTCCAGTGGTCCCCATAAAGCAGAGCATGAATATCATCGTTACTTACCCAGCTACCTGAATCCGCGAAGGCCCTGGTTGCGCCCAGAAGGCCGACTCCAGGCACCGATGTAAGTTTCAATCCAGCCATTTTTCTTTTTTGGGATTCAGCACTTTGCATTGATAGAATTTTTTTTGAGCTTTCCCCGTTTTAAGGCCTGATGGGTAGGCAATGCAAGCTCGGTGAAAACTCTAATATGCTAATGTTGAATTATGATTGATATACTTTGCATTCCCAGGCATAACAGCAATCAGGAGCTCTGCTACCTGGTATGAATTCACTGGCCCCACCTCCCGCTCTAGGCGTGCTCCCTGCACCCGGTCCCGTGCCGGGGATGATGCATGCTCAAGTCATTCGTCGAGAAAGATATGGAGATCCGGCGGCCGCCTTTCAAATGGAAGAGGTACCGGTTCCGCTCCCAGGACCGGATGAGGTGCTGGTGGCCGTAAAAAGAGCGGGGCTGAACTATAATAATGTCTGGGCTGCCCTGGGTCATCCTGTGGACGTTATCTCTATGCGTATGAAGCAAGGGGCCACCGAAGACTTTCATATAGGCGGTTCCGATGCAGCAGGAATCGTTTATGCCACCGGTGCCCGGGTAAAGGACTTCCATCCCGGAGATGAAGTGGTGGTATCGCCGGCCAGCTGGGATGCGGAGGATCCCTACATTCAAGCCGGAGGGGATCCATCCATGGCCCCCAGTCTGCGTGCCTGGGGCTACGAAACGAACTGGGGTTCATTTGCTCAGTTCTGTCTTGTGAAATCCTGGCAACTGTATCCTAGACTTCAATCGTTGAACTGGGACCAGAGTGCGGTATATCTACTGTGCGGGGCCACCGCTGTGCGAATGCTTCTTCACTGGTCTCCCAATACAGTGGAACCCGGCATGCCTGTGCTGATCTGGGGAGGAGCCGGTGGGGTAGGGTCCATGGCCGTGCAGATCGTGCGAAGCGTCGGAGGGCTTCCCATTGCAGTGGTAAACTCGGAAGAAAAACGCACTCTGGTTGAATCCCTGGGCGCAAAAGCAATTAACCGTTCCGAGTTCCCGGTACCTGGATTGCCGGAGACCGCAGATGAGAGAGGCTGGATGATGAAAGCCGAGGCATTTCGAGAAGAATTGCTTCGGCTAACAGGGGGAATCCTACCGGAGATCGTTGTAGAACATCCAGGGCAGAATACCATTCCCTTGTCTCAATTCTGTTGCGCTCCTGGAGGAATGATCGTTATTTGCGCGGGCACTACAGGCTATATGGCTCAGCTAAACGGGTTCTCATTTGGCTCCAGAAGTCAGCGTCTCCAGGGTTCCCATTTCGCCAGCCGGGTGGACGTAGAGACTCTCCATCAGATGATTGAAGAAGGCAAGGTGGCTCCGCATCTGGGAGCTGTACATTCCTTTGAAGAGATTGGCGCCATCCATGGAAAGATGCGAAGAAATGAACATCCTCCTGGAAATACAGCCTTCATTATCGCGGATTGATCCATGCAGGGAATTCTCACCACTGAACCTATCTTCGCAGAAGCATCCCTGATTACCTGTAGAGTTCCTGATATGGCCCGGATGGATAAAGCAACTTGGGCCAGAGCGAAGGTATTTCCATGAGTCAACGTTACACCAGGAGAAGGCCCGGTTATCCGTCCGGAATTGTAATTTCGGGTTCCGGAGGCTTCCTACCGTCAGAT
Organism: Leptonemataceae bacterium; assembly: GCA_041984705.1. Taxonomy (GTDB): domain Bacteria; phylum Spirochaetota; class Leptospiria; order Leptospirales; family Leptonemataceae; genus UBA3465. The sequence goes on from JBHIXQ010000112.1 coordinate 7,007, forward strand.
CCAGTGGATAATGAAACTCTGATTCGAATGCATTCCCTGGACACCAC
>JBHIXQ010000113.1:0-249 GCA_041984705.1 Leptonemataceae bacterium
GAGGGAATCCGCCAAATAGAGCATCGCCATCATGCCCGGGTAGAAGGCCTGGGATTTCAAAGGGATTCCATCGCCGCCGGCGCTGTATCGCTAATTCTGCACTATGTTTCCGAGGCCTTTCCGGATCGCCCTCCCCATCTAAAAGCGCCGGTACTTCGCGCCCCTGCCGCCCAATCTCTGGTGCTGGATGAAAAAACCATTCGAAACCTGGAACTGGTGGAGAACCGCAACTCCAGTGCAACCCTTCTG
>JBHIXQ010000113.1:259-7032 GCA_041984705.1 Leptonemataceae bacterium
CTTTTCGCACAGCCGGAGACATTCAACAGTCCCAGGATGCCCTGGAGGCTCTGCGAAACAGACCGGAGGATCTTTCTTATTTCTGCGAGAACCTGGATCGAATCAGCGATCTGGAACGAATACTGAGCAGGATGGAAAGCGGAAAGGTAGCTCCCAGGGACTTTCGAAATATCATTCAAAGTGTCCAGGCAGCCCGGCAAATCCAGAGTCGACTGGAATCTGCGGAGCTTAAGAACGTTCAATCCACTGCAACAGTGCAGGTTTCCAGCGAACTGGAAGAGCTGTGTCACTGGCTGGATACCAATCTTCAGGAAGAACTTCCTGCTCTGTTTGGGAATGGTCCACTTCTAAAGGATGGCGTGGACTCTGAACTGGATGAAGCCAGAAAAGCAAGAACTGACGGCGCTCGATGGATTCTGGAGCTGGAAACCGCGGAGAAGGAACGCACCGGACTCAATCTAAAGATCAAATACAATCGAGTATCTGGCTATTTCATCGAGATTTCGAAAAGCCAGGCCGATCAGGCACCTACAGATTACGAAAGGAAACAGACCCTGGTCAATGCAGAGCGATTCACATTTGCGCCATTAAAGGAACTGGAACGTAAGATTCTTTCTGCAGATGAAATAATCGCCTCCGTGGAGCAGCGCTATCTGGAGGATCTCACTGCCCGTATCCTGGATCACTCATCCAGCATTCGAGAGCTAATGCTTCAAATATCGCAACTGGATGTTTGTCAATCCCTGGCAAGCATCGCACGAAATCGTCAATGGTGCCGGCCAGAAATCGTTGAAGATGGAAGCCTGGAAATTCGAGGTGGCCGCCATCCGGTGGTGGAAAAGTTCCTTCCTTCCGGGGAGCAGTTTATCCCCAACGACACATATCTGGACCAGGATGCTCAGAGCTTTGCATTGATTACCGGACCCAACATGGCTGGAAAATCCACCTACATTCGTCAGGTAGCTCTAATCCAGATTCTGTTTCAAATGGGAGCTTACGTGCCGGCCACAGAAGCCAGGCTTAGCTGCGCCGATCGGATCTTTACCAGGATAGGGGCCGGTGACGATCTAAGTAGAGGGGAATCTACATTTTTTGTGGAGATGCTGGAAACTGCATCCATTCTGAATCAGCATACAGCCAGCTCTTTGATTATCATGGATGAAATTGGCCGGGGAACTTCTACATACGATGGACTGGCTATCGCACGCAGTGTAGCGGAGTTTCTCACGGCAAAAGACAGTCGGCCTCGATGTCTTTTTGCTACCCACTACCATGAATTAACCGATCTTTCCGATCGACCGGGCATCGTAAACTTAACCGTGCAGGTGGAGGAACACGATGGAAAGGTGGTATTTCTGCGAAAGGTAATTCCAGGAAATGCGGATCGAAGCTATGGAATCCATGTAGCCCGCCTTGCGGGTTTACCCTCCTCTGTTCTCAGTCGAGCCGAGTATATCCTGGCTGAACTGGAAAATCACAGCCTCCAGGTTAGAAAAAATACCAGAGCAGAGAAGCTTCATTCAGAAAACGAAGCCCCGGAAAATTTGAGATCAGAACAGTCCCCGGATAAATCCAATTCGAAGAAAAGCAAACGGGGACCGGTGAAATCAGAGCCCGGGGCACAGGCCGATTCCGACACGAATCAGATGGGACTCTTTTAATTCTGTTTTTTGCTTTCCTGCCAGATTGCTGTAGATAAACTTTTGCAGCACCGCTGGAGGAAAACATGGCAGTAACGAAGAAAGGTCTGGGCTGGGAGCTACTACAATCCTGGCATATTCTATTAACCCTGGTCCCCATGGGCTTAACCGGTTGGCTGGCATTTCTGTATCAGTCTCTTCGGGCCCGAAAGATCAAATGGTTTCTGGCTGCTGCAGTGTATCTTGCCTTCGTCGCTGGCTTTTTCTATTTATCTGAACAACCATATCCAGGTCAGGCGGAAGGCGCTGATCGACCGGACCATCTTACCTGGCCCATCCTCGGGCTGGTAGCGGCGGCCTGGATTATTCCCATCGTTCATGCACTTATTTCTCGCAAAGAGTACCTGCTTATTCTGGAAGCCCGGGGCGAAGCCAGCGCCCAGAAGGGTGATCTGCTTAGAGCAGAAATCCAATCCAAATACAAGGTATCCGACAATAAGATCGATGATACTCTGGTACAATTCAAAGAAGATGATCTGAGCGTTAAGGTCTGCAGGCTGATTTGCAACACCTTTCCTTTTTCGCCGGACTTTGATTATTACTTCAGCGTAGAAGGAGCTGTGAAACGGCTGGATGCATCTGCGGACGCCGCTACCATCGCCAAGGCAAAGGAATTTGCAAAAGGCGATGATATGGTTCGTGCGGTGAAGGTGGCCTCGGCTGTGGACATCGCGGATGGCGGACTGGGAGTTTTTACCGGCCTGAAGAATGCCTACGATCACATAAAAAAGAAAGAAGGGATTCGTACATTTGAAGCAGATCCACAGCAGGCGGCGGATGCAGGCATCAAGGCCATGACCATTGCTTATTTGATCGGTGATCTATTTCCAGGTTCTATTCCAGAAAAGGTCCAGCGATTCTTCGAAACCAGGGCTGGCCAGGAACTTGCCGTTTACTTTGCTGGCGCTGAAATCGCTCTACCTTTTACAGATAATCTTCTGGAAGGAGCAGGAAACTGGATTGGTCAGCTCCTGGACAAACAGGGAGATACGGCAGAGAAGAAGTTCGCTGAATTTGCAGGACAGGGCTCCATCTCCGAAGTACGTCAAATTCTGCAGACCTTTGGAGACACCATGGACCGCACTCTAGTCCAGGTAAAGGGCTACCTGGATCCGTTTATGGATCGCATTCAGGGTTCTCTGCCTGGAATCATGAATGCTGCCGATTCGGTAACCGGTGGAGCAGCCACAGCTCTGGATATGCTTCCTATCTGGAAACTACTGGGAAGCCGGGTAGCGGCCGAGGCCTGCGCACTTCGAGCCATTCGCGGATGGTAGTTTGAGGAAGAATTCATCCGCCAACCCTCGATTATGAGGCATCTGCCGTTGATATACTAATTACCAAAAATGTCATAGATGCCATAGATGTCATCCTGGCTGGAATCTTCGCGCCCAATGCACTGCTCTACCCGGGCAATTCGCGTTCCAATCTGCCAGCCACCCGGCACATCTTCTGAATGTGCCGGTGTATGGCTTCGCCGGATGAATCTTCTATGACGGTACTGAGCTCCAGCTGAGTCAGAGCCACTCCGTCCTGGCCCAGAAGGCGCAAAGCTGCATCCCGACCAATGCGATTTACTTCCCAGTCTGGCCCTACAGTGACTCGACCGGCACTTTCCCTGTTCAATGTTAGAAGCGATGCCAGCGTGGCCGGCGAAAGGCGATTGTATTTTTGCCGCAGCTCTTCGTAGGCAACTCCGGACAGGGTACCAAGAAAAAGGCCTGCTTGCATTTCATGAAAGCCAGACTGCAGGCCCCTGGAATCAGAATCTCCGGGAATTATAGAAGCGTCTGCCACCAGATAGAATGGATCCATTTCGGTTTCCCGAATCTTCACTCGAATCGCCAGAAACGACTGGTCCTGCTCGTTCTTTCCGGGTAGATACCGAAGGCCTATTCTCTGCCCGTTCAGAGTACCACTGCAGTAAAGATCCCTTCCAATACGCATGGGCTGCAGGTCCGGAATCCATTTTGCTAATTCAAGAAGGCTGCCCTGCAATTTTTCGGAAGCATCGAGATAGCTACGAATCCAGGAAGTGAGCAGAAATAAAAGCCCCACTGCCAGAAAGAAGCCCAGGGTAAGGAGCAGCAATGTTGCTTCATTCGACATTTTGTAACCCCAGTTAAAATGCCAGATCGCTTTCCATCAAGCAAAACCAATTCCTGTGAACCCGCGCATCAGAGGCATCGTCCAAAGTAGGCAATCCGAAGATATGGGCCTTCGGGCCCTGTTTTTCAGCTCTCAGCCATACCGGCCCGGCAAGCGCCATGAAAGTCGGAAAATCTACTAAAACAGACCAGATGGGAAGGATACACTACATAGTAGTGGCTGCAAAGGTTATCTCTGTATTTCTTATTTCCTTTTTTCTATGGAACTGCGCGGGGAACTGCCGAGGTAATGAGAAAATATGCACGCAGATCGGCTGCGGAGATATGGGAGTATCCATTACTCTACCCGACTTGAAGCCCGGCCAATACCGGTTGACAATCACTGCAGACAATCAGCGCTTCCAGAGATATTGCACTGCAGAACCGGAAAAAACCATAGAAGATTCTGAAACAAATACCGTGATGCATTCCGGAGGCCCATGCAGTACCCATATTGCAGGCCGGTTCAAGAAGGTAACGGTCTTTCTAGAGGGTCAGAAACTGGGCGAGTATGATCCAGAATATAAACGCTACTATCCTAACGGACTGGATTGTCCTGGAGTCTGCGAAGGCGCCTCTTTGACCATTCACACGTCGAATCGATGAGCCTTTCTGGCATCCAATAATCGTGGACAATATTGCTCCGGGGGATGCGCCCGCAGTTCGCAGAAGAAGGCTTTGCGAGAAATCCGGAGGTTGAACCGGTTTCGATTCTACAGCGAAATCTGCGTAGTCTGGAACCCGTCAGATCTCAGAAATCCTTCAATTTCCACTTTTTCCAGGAAGGGTCCTCACTGTCGGGCTCCCGGTAGCGATAATAGATTGTTCCATCTTCGATGAACGCGCCAAATTCAGAAACCAGAGGCACTTCGCGAAAGGGTATTTCTGTTTGCTCTGGCGGATTCGCAGTTACATCCAGACGAAGCATTGAAGTATTCCCAGTGCCTGCCAAGAGGAAAATACCTGGAGATGCTTCAATAAGACTCATAGAATACAGACTCATGTGCACAGGCTCGGTCTTACCATCTCCGAAATCAAAGGTAACCTTGAGTTCAAAGCGTTCACCGGTTGCTGGATCCAGAAGGGTGCCTGTGTTTCCAGGACCCGCATTAACACCGGATACAATCAATACATATTGCCCCACCGGATGGATGGAGTAATTCATCTCCGGTCCTTCTTTCTGCAGATACTGTTTTCGCTTTCCATCGGGTAGAGTACATACTATCTCAAGATGATCAATACCAGTGCTGGCTGTAATGGATGTACCGTTCTGAAGCTGAATGGTCCGGGACTGGCCGGGATTGAACATGGCCAGTTCTGATTCTCTCTCCAACGGATCGGCAACAATTCTTGGATATACGGCTCCATCCGTATTTTCCATGGGCTCTGCCTGTTTCGCATGCTCGGGTCCAGCGCCAGGGTCCGAAGAAATAGGAATGGGCAACCGGCAATGGGTTAGCAGCAATGTCATCGAAATCAATAGAAGCCAGGCCGCTTTACAGATCATAGAGTTTCGCATAGTTACTTTATCCGTAGCAGTGGATTCGCATTTCATACTGTTCGTTCAACTTTCTTCGCACTCTGGCCCGAGGGAAATGGTGAGCCAGGGATTACAAATGGTCAGGTCCTGGCTTCCCCGCAGTTCGCTGGCTGGAATTCGTGCGAACTTCGGAATCCTCAGTTATCCGGCTTTAAGGAAGCCAGCCATCTCTCTGGATTCCAGGGATCTTGCCCAGCCAAATGCCTTGAATAATTGGGGAGCCCAGTAGGCAGCCCAGAAAATAATAAGGAAATATCGAACGTATCGAACAACACCTTCCAGCAGCGGTGGCACTTCATCAAACAATCCATCCACCAGAAGCTTGGGAACCACTCTGAAGATTCCGATCCCAATAAAACCCACGAGAAAAGCACCCAGAATGGCCAGAGGCTTTCGCTCCATCTGGAAGTAGTTCTTCCGTTGCAAGAAGGCCAGAGAAACCCCGAGGCCTGCAAGAGTGGCCGATATCGAAATAAAGATATCCATGCTTCGCGGATCAAAGGCCTCCTTGAGTTTATCCAGGTCGGCAGATTCCAGCCCCACAGCCATGGTGGCCATGGTTTCCCAGTTGGCCGGATCTTTATGATCGATGAACTGGTTCAATGCCAGTGCCAGTCCAATCAATACAAAGGAAATCCCCAGAGGGTATAAAACCTTGCGTGCGAAAAGCAGGCCTTCAAACCATCCCAGCACAGAATCTGTAGTTCGAATATAGACAAATAGACAGGCGGCACCCAGAAGCAATCCACCGATGATGTCCTGAGGAAAGTGCACTCCCAGCACCAGTCTCGAAAAGCATATTAATGAGATTAAAAGAAAGGCAGCCAGATAGATCCACATTCCCTGTTTGCGAAAGGCGTAGGCAAGATATCCCCAGATGGTTATTGCATTCTGGGAATGTCCGGAAGGAATTCCATAACTGCTTTCAAAAACGTAGCCTTTAATTTCTGAGCTTACCCAGTAAGGTCTCGGTTCGGTGAAGATGAGCTTGAAGAATGCATTTGAGTAAGAAGAGAACAGCAAGATTCCCAGAAGGCGGATTCCAACGGATGGATGAACGAACCAGAAGAAAATCGGCACTAGAATAAAGTAGAAAGTCTCGTTACCAAGATAGGTAACAAGTTCAAACGGGATAATAGGTAGACCCCAGGTTTGAATATCGGCAACAATATCTGCGCCCCATTTCCAGATTCCTTCACCAAGCATGGAGGTAAAGCACTCGCCTTTCCAGATCTGTAAAGCAAAAACCCGGCTTGATTTCCTGCACTGCATTCGGTCCGCTGACAGCATGCATGGAAGTCAGATTGCGGAGTTTCCGTTTGAAGAGATTCAGAAGCGCCTGGAATTGGCCCGGGAGCTCTTACCATCCCTGGGGCAGAAGCTTCT
>JBHIXQ010000114.1:0-6977 GCA_041984705.1 Leptonemataceae bacterium
TGCCCAGAACCAGCAAAGGAGGAGTGGAAAAGGATTTGAGTACCGTAAACAGGGATGCTGGATTATGGCCGGAATCATACATCCATCGAATTCCATGGCCTCTGTAATCCAGCATTCGGCCGGGAGGAGCCGGGACATCTGAGAAGCGAAATGACTGAATCTTTTCCTTGAGAAGCTGCAGAGATGGGCTGCTACCGGCGTCCTGGATTTGAGAACTCATTAATTGGTCAGGCAGCTGAGTGAGGATCCATTTCGCGAAAGCGAAATTTTCCTGAAGATAGATCTGCCTGGCCGAGCCATCGGCTTCAAAGGAATGCACCTGGACAGGAACTAAATTCCTATTTGAATCTGATAATGGATTTTCGTGCCCGGTCCTTTGCAGAAGTCTTTTGGCCAGGTGTTCGTATCGTGCTTCCATTAAAAAGATATGCCTGGTGCTCTTTCCTGCGATACCGAGCTTCTCCTGGAATATGGCTTCTCTGGTATTTCCCAGAAGCTTCGTATGATCCAGAGCTATGCGAGTGACTATTACTATATCTGGATCGCAAAGTCCGGATGCATCCAGTCTGCCTCCCAGACCCGCCTCATAGATCTGTACAGGAATGTTTCTGGCCTGGAACAGTTCTATGGCAAGCAGAGTCAGTAGTTCGAAGTAGCTCAGACTGTGCCACAGGTCCGCATCCCAATCCATAAAGGTCTCTCGCAGAGCGGTATAGGCATGGTTCAGATTTGTCTGGCTGGATTTTCCTTCAATCTGTATCCGTTCACTGTAGTGCTCCAGATGCGGGCTGCTGTACACTCCTGTGTGAATACCCGAGGCCAGAAGCAGCGATGAAAAATAATGGCTAACCGAGCCCTTTCCATTTGTGCCCACCACCGAGATTCGCAGACCGTTCTTTTGCGGCCAATGATGGATTGCAAATTCCTTGAGCTGAATCAGTCGTCGACCAAATTCATCCGGTGCGAACTGACGATTCTTTTCCGGATTGATCCTGGTCTCAAGGTCCTGGTCCAGATTCATGTTCATTTCTTTGACTTGAGATCTTTGCGAAGTAGCTTCTCCCAGCGTTCTACCGGAGGTTCCTTTCCTGTAAACCAGCGAAACTGAAACGCAGCTTGATATAAAAGCATGCTGTAGCCGTAGACTACTTTGCAGCCTTTCTTTTTTGCCAGCGAGAGCAGGGGAGTCTCCATAGGACTGTACACAATATCAAATACAGTAGTGTTTACTTGGATCAGATCCGGGTTCACTGGCAGATTTTTCGCCTTTGATGTATTTCCCTTTTTTCCGGACGTCTTCGACTGCATCCCCAGCGGAGTGGTTTGAATGAGTATATCTGGATGACGCAAATTCTCCGGGGTGTATTCCTTTGCGGAAGGCATTCTACTGGCTGCACTGGAAGATTTTGATCTTCTGGTTTTGAGCGAAGAGTTGCGGGCACTAACGTTCTTTCCGGTACCTCCGGATTTTTTCTCAGTAGAAGGAAGGCCTGCGGCTCCATCTTCCAGAGCTTGAATGGAGGCCCGGGGAAATTGTTTCTTTAGATCTCGAATGAAACTCTTGATCCTGGTCGGATTGCGACCTGTGATCCAGAGTTCGGCAGGTTTTTCCGAGATCAGAAGTTGGGCTGCAATAGCGCGAGAGGATCCGCCGTAGCCACAGATCACCACAGATTTTCCCTGGATTCTGGATACATTCTTAAGTGCCTGGATGGCCCCGGGACCATCGGAGTTTCTGGCCTCGATCTGGATTTCGTCACCACTACGTTTAAAAAGCAATGTATTGCTGGCGCCACAGATGCGACTCAGCGGATCCGAGCTATCTGCCATTCGATAGGCCCAGATCTTATGTGGGATGGTTACCGAAAGTCCTCCCAGATCAAAATTCTGGAGAGTCCGCTTCAGGAAAGGCCCGGTCTCCTTTACATCCAGAGGAATATACACAGCCGGATAATCCAGGCTCTTAAAAGCCATGTTATGCAGCAAAGGACTTAAAGAATGCTGCACCGGATGCCCCAATATACCAAAGACCCTGGTGTTTCCCCGGATTTCCATCTCCGGTAATTCTCTGCAAATTGCTGCCATGTAAATTCTTATTTACTCAAAGGCACCGCCTAAAAAGGTTAACTGGATTCGCATGGAATGGTTTATTGATTTTCTACTGATTGTCCGAGATCTGTTTGTGTATGGGCTTTGCGGTCTGGCCGCCGCCTATTACTACTACTTCAGATTGAATCGAGATTTGCTGGGGGGCTTCTGGGGAGCTACCCTGATAGGCACCATTGGCGCTGTGCTGGTGGTGGTCATCGCAAACATCAAGAACTGGTTCCCTCAAGTAGTGAATTTTTTGATGATTCCCAAATGGGAGAACATTCCCCTGGCCCGGGTGAACATCATTGCAGCACTCATCGGATCTTTTCTCTTCCTTTACGTTCTGAATCGAATTAACCACGATAAAGAACGCCGCAGAAACTGAGAATTGGATAGCTCTTTGGAGCTCTCAGCGGAGAGGATGCCATCTTTGAAATAAGGGTAGCTTCTTCATTAAGCGGATTTCTATCCCTATGTAAGGGCATTCCGCCAGGAAGGCATTCCTTCCAATAAAAGTATTCCTTAATATAAACCAGAGAAATGAAACTGCAGCTCCAGATGCTCCGCGTCCACAGGAGGGGAATTTTGACTGTTCAGGCAATTTCTTCTCCTGCTTTGCCTGTTTTTCCTGCTATCCTTAGCTGTCCTTTTGCGGCGGCACGCCGTAGAGATTTGCGGAGCCAGCAGGTGTTCCTGGGTTGGCTCCTGCTCCTCCTGGAAGGGAAACAACTCTGGCTCGAGCCCGGGACTGTCTGTCCAGCTCATCGATTCTTACAATGCTGTGCATGGGCAGGATGATGCGCCTGGTATCTTCAAATTCCTTGCGCAGACCGTCTTCGGTAGGATCCACCAGTACCTGGGATTTCTCGCCAAATACCAGATCCCGGATTTCCAGAAAGCCAAAGAGATCGCTGGCTTCTACCTCCCGGGCAAGAATCTCATAGGATTTACCCTGGTTCATAAAGATTACTCTAAACAGGCTGCGTGATCCGTTCTGGCTCATAGATCCAGGGCCTATCCGGGTTGGGCCCTGTCAAGTCTGACCATTTCTGCTGAATGCTATCCTGATTTCTGGCTGGGGCCCCGGGGAATGCCGGGTCGGTAGAAATCCTCGGCAGCCCCTGGACTATCCACGAATTATCCCGCCAGAATCTTCTCATATACTAATGGAATTTTCTGATTTCCCGATGTACACTACTGAGGGGCCCCGGGCCCGGAAGGAGCAACCATGCCAGCACCAGCCATTTTCCAGAACAATGCCGGAGTAAATCCCGGTGAAATGATCGAGAAACTTATGAAAGCGGAGCGTATGCCTCTGCTTCGTCTGGAAGAAGACATCGCTCGCAGCAAAGTTGAGATCAAGGCCTTTGAAGAACTGCGCAATCGCGCCAGAAAGCTTTCCGATGCCAGCCGGGATCTGTATTCCTTTGCCGGTCCCTTTGCTACCAAATCGGTGGTTTCCTCGGATCCAGGAGCTATTACCGGGGAGGCTGCGCCGGATGTGGATCCAGGTTCCCAGGAAGTGGAAATCCTGGAACTGGCCACAAAACATCAAATCACCAGCCGTCAGCTTTCCCGCAAAGAGACCCTGCCAAAAGGTAAATTTACCATCAATGTAGGCGCCAAAGAAATCAACGTGGATTTTCCAGGGGGCGGCGTTGTGGATCTGGAACGCGCGCTGAAAGGTCAGGCCGGCCAGGATTATGAAGTAAGTGTAATTAATATCGATGCCAATAATGCTCTGATCTCCCTTCGATCCTCGGTAAGTGGCTCCGACGGGGCATTTAGCTTTTCCGATCCGGATGGAATCCTGAAACAGGCAGGATTCATTGGGGACAAAAAAGTAGAAAAGAAATCATCTGAAGATATCGCCTTCGAGCAAAGCAAGATGCAGGCTCCGGCGGATTCCAAATATAAAGTATCCCCGGATGCAAAGGAACTCACCCTGGAAAATGGAAGTGAAGCCAGCCTCAGTGTTTCTTTCGAGCCCGGTGTAATCTCTCTTTCCGTTACCGGGAAAAGTGCCAGCGATCCGCAGGCCAATCCATCTGAGAATGCTTCGGAAACCGAACGGCGCAAGGTGCGAACAGAAAGCACTCGCCCGGGACCAGACGTTGAAGTGGAAGCAGGGGACATCAAGTTTCCGGCCGCTGATATTGAAAGAACCAGAACTGTGAAAGAAGATAAACCTTCGCAGGATAAGCCAGGAAAGGCCAGTCAGAGTCCAGGAATTGTAACTGTATTTTTCGAATCCGGAGGATCTGCGCAAAAAAGGCAGTTCCAGGTAACAGGGAATGGTCCCATGGAAATTCCGGTACAGGATCTACCGGAAGGAAGCAAGATTACATCCATTGGCTTTGATGCGAACGAAGGTTCCAGCATGGTTGTGAGAGATGTTCGCATCGACACCACTAAAACCGATGCAGCTTTCGGTCCTCTGAATGAAACTCAGCCTGCTAAAGATGCCAAACTCAAAATGAATGGCATCGAGATTACCAGAAGCAGCAATTCCAATATTACAGATATTATTGAAGGGGCCAGTCTGACTCTGCATCGAACTACCAGTGGCCCGGTGGAAGTTACTGTGCAGGCAAACACAGAGCAGATCAAGACCAAAATCGTCGCCTGGGTAGAAGCCTACAACGAACTGCTGAAGTTTGTGAAAGAAAATGATCAATTTGTAAAGAGCGATGATTTCGAAATGAATCGTTCTTCAGATCCCAACGGAGATATTCGAGATGGGTATCGCCAGTTAAAGGATCGATCAGGCATTTTTGCCGGAGACCCTACCACCAGACAGATCGTAAGCACTCTTCAGGTTCTGGTAGCATCTTCCTATCCTTCATTGAGTGAGCCAGATTATCGAGTGCTGGCACAAATCGGAATCACCACCGGTGATGTGGGAGCCAAATGGTCCGATATAAAAGACGGCTATCTTCGAGTGGATGAAGGGAAACTTACAAAAGCTTTGAGCGATTCTCCTCAAAGTGTAAAGGATCTGTTCGCCTCGGATCTGAACGAAGATGCCATTACAGACAACGGGGTGGCTTTCAAGATGAATGAAACCTTGAAGCCCTACGTTCAGTTCTCTGGAGGTTTGATCACGGCCAGGATCGAAACGATCAAAAGCCGCATTGATCAGAAGAAAGAGGCCATTGCCAGCAAGGAAAGAAGCCTGGCCCAGAAGGAACAGCAACTTCGGGAGAAGTTCGGTCGCATGGAAAGTTCCATTCGAGAGGCCCGATCCCAGTCGGAATATCTGAAAAGTAAGCTGGGAACTCCCTGATTTTTTATGCAGTTTTTCTGCAATGATTACGACATAATAAGCAGGTCCGCATAACAGCGGCCTGGCAATCGCCTCGGGGTGCCAATGTGTTCATTCTGGCCATCAGTCAGTGGATGTAGCGGCAAGTCTGAAAGCAAAAAGCCAGGAGTATCGGACTGAAGCGGAGGAAAGCCATGAATATCTATGTTAACGATCAGAAACTGGACGCATCATTGAACGAAGAAAAGACCCTGCGAGAGGTGTACGATGCTGTGGACCAGTGGACTCGCAATCAAAATCACTACATTATGAATCTCCTGGTAGATAACCAGGAAGTGGCCCCCTCCAGGCTGGACTCCATGGATCTTCAGCAGGTTCAGCGAATGGACTTCACCGTAGCCGATCATGACCATTTCATCGTAGAGGCCGCCCATGAGCTGGACAGGTATCTGGACCAGGTAGGCTCCTTTCTGTTTCAAAAGGAATATCTATCGGCGGCTCAAATGCAGGATCTTCATGAAGGATATCAGTGGATCGATCAGGCAGTGAACAGTCTGGCCGGATTGCTAAACCTGGATCTGGAAAACCTGGTAGTGCCTCTGCCCGAAGGTCAGGTCTCAGCGCCCATCGCTCATACCATGAATGCTCTGAAAGTGAGCCTGGAAAACCTGGCAAACTCGGTGGAGCAGGGCAAAGATCAAAAGGAAGAGCTGGAAACCGTTCTGCTGCACATGCGTCCCATAAAATCCATGTCCATGCGCCTTGCTCTGCAACTGGCAGCTCAGAGCGCCGGTATGGAAGAACTGGCGGAAGCTCTGGAACAGTTTGAAAGCAAGCTACCGGAATTCAAAGAAGAGATTGTTTCCATCAACGAGGACTTTCAGTCCGGAAAGGAAGTAAGAGCTCTTGAGAACCTGGATTCCGTCGTAGAAAAGCTCCAGGGATTCATGTCCTGCCTGTTTGCACTGGAAGCCAGATGCAAGAATGCAGGTATGGAAGAGGCCAACGTAGAAGGTAAACCCTTTTCCCAGGCAGCCGCCGATCTGATGGAGCTACTCAAGGATCTGTCCTCGGCACTGGAAGAAAACGACATTACTGCTGCCGGGGATATCCTGGAATATGAACTCACGGAAAAACTGGATATGATCAGTCCCTTTCCAGTGGTTCTTCGAAATTTCGTTGTTGCCAGTAAATAGCAAAAGCAGGCCTGTCTCATTGTGACCCGAGTCAGGCCGCTTGAAATCATTCGTTTCTTTTATTCTACCTCTCTTGATCATATCCCTCTGGTACGGGACCTGGATGGCCGGCTGGAGGGATACCTTTCCCGTAACCTTTTAAATCGTGAGCTTTCCGATCTGGAGCGAGCTCAGGCGGAGTATGAATCCGTGCCCGAGACCTGGGTCCGTCCGGACATCGATCGCGAAGAGCTACTGAAGTTATCGTCCCAGTGTCCGGTGCCAGTAGTAAATCGTGCTGGTCAGAAGAAAACCGAGTGGCAGGATACCGAACTTCTGAGGAATGCATCGGAACTTAAAGAGAGGAAAGCCCGGGAAGAAGCGGAAGCTGCCGAAGTAATTAATCCGGAGCCAGAAACCAGTGATCAGTGGTTCGCACGCCTGGT
>JBHIXQ010000115.1:0-6738 GCA_041984705.1 Leptonemataceae bacterium
GCGATTACCGAGAGGTAGACGGAATGCTGGTGCCATCCTACGGAGAAGTAGGCTGGCACTTACCTTCGGGATTCTGGCTTTTCTGGACGGGGCACATTCAGGATTTCGAATATGTCTGGCATGAAGACCCGGATTAACCAGGGATTCGTCGCCTGGAAATGCCCGAACCTCCAGTGTGAATACGCCTCCGGGCGGAACGATCTCTATATGGCGTTAAAGTAAACTCGTATCGTTTCCGTGTTCTACAAGTTCGGCCTGGATCTTATTGTACTTACTGTCCAGAAACCGGAGCACCACATCCAGCGCCAGCCGAGTACCGGAGTCCTTGACAAAGTTAGCAAATTGACTGTAACTGAGCTGGCTCGCCGGATACCCTACAATTTCCACAATTCCAAAGGGTACCTCCGGGTTTCCATAGTGAATGATGGTAATCTCTTCCGGTCCCCAGGAACCCAGACTCTGAAGTCGGTGTACCCTTAGCTCCGTGATCTGAAAGTACCCAGCTTCTACACGCATCAAGTCAGAGGCCTCCACTCGAACGTCTTTCACATCCTGAACATAACCGTTGTCCCCCGGACCGGCAATAGGCAGTCTGGTCTGATCTCCATCGTCTTCGTAGAGATAGCCTTCGATGACATTTCCCTCACGATCCAGAAATAACCTGTATTCCAGTTCATCCAGGGAACTCCCCAGAAGAATTCCTGTGCTGATAAATCGCTGTGAGACTTCCACGCGGCTTTCGGTGACGCTATGAACCAGATAGCGAACTCTGGCACCCTGAGCGGTTTCGTGTATTGCATAGTCTCCGGCTCTGGGATTTTTATGAATGTAGACCCAGTTCGGGATGGGCGAAGATCGCATCATACTCTTCACCAGGAATCCAGTGCAGGATACAGATGATACGAGAATTGGCAAAAGTACCAGAAGCAATTTTCTCATAACCGTCACTTCTAGTTTGAGTTCAACTCCAATACAAGCGCTATTCGCTAAAATCTGGATCTGTGATAGTGACCTCGAAATGCTCTCCTTCGAAGAACAATCGAGTATGTTCCATGCAACAGTCAGATACGATTTTATCTTGCCACTGGTGCCGGATGGGTTTTCTAACACTGATTTTCACAGGTTAAGGTTTACGTCATGTCAACAGCGAGATTCATCATCAGGTCTGCGATATTTCTGTTACCATTGATTCTGGTTTCAGGGTGTGAGCGCCGAGCGGAGTTTCTGGGGGCGCAGGACCGGGACCTGGCTGCGGATGAAGTGGACACTTCCCTTCCAACTACGGCTCGCATAAGCGCCAGCAACGGAATTATCACTATTGAGTTCGAATTCAAAGGAGAAATGGAACTGGAGGATGGGAGCCAGAGCTGGACAGAAGAGGAGCTCGCCATATTTCAAAGAGCCGCCCGCCGCTGGTTGCAGGTTGTTCAGAGCCCGGCCAGTCTGGTGGATCATAAATTAACAATCTTTGTCCAGGCGCGAAACTATGATGAGGGCCTGGGAGCTGCCAGCCCCTATCTAGACTCCATGAAAGAACAGGCAGGACATTACTTTCCTACCCGGGGTGAAATCCTCATGGCCTCCTATTCCTATTCAGAAGACTATGAAGAAGAATTTGAGTATCCTCAAGAAGCAGAAAAGGAATTCGAGGCGATCATTCTGCATGAGCTGGGGCACGTTTTCGGCATTGGAACGCTCTGGAATCTAGCCGAGGAAGACGGCGAAATCTATTCGGACGACGAGGAGCCCAATCTCCGGCACTGGGCCAGAGAGTCAGATCGATACGGAGGCTACTACTATGAGCGAGAAATGGGCCTGAAGGGATATCGTTCTGTGTTTGGAGATTGGACCGTAATTCCCGTCCTGAATGACATAGGCCATGTATACTTTGAAGATGACGATAACCCATCCAGAACCGATGAGCGGGGACGTAGCTTTCCATCGGCGGACTATGAACTGATGGGGGATGGCATTCATCTCTCAGAGATATCTGCGGGATTGCTGGAAGATCTGGGATGGCGCATCAATCGAAAACATCTGGACGCCTATCCCCGATAAACATGCCCTGTATGGCAAGGGCCCTGGAGTGTTTCTTCAGTTGCTACGCCTCCTAGAAACGATAAGCATTTTTTCTTAATGACATCGTAACATATACGTTCTCATACTAACTTATGAAGCGGTGTTTTCTGGTAGCCCTACTTTTGATTACATTTCCCCCGGGGATCCTTGCCATCGAACCAGCTCAACTCATACCCGAAAATTTTCCTCAAATCCCGGAAGGCCAGAAGATCTATACCAATCTGAAGCGGAACGGAGAGACTCTCGGAGTGGTCACCGTAATTGGTCACATCCAGGCATCGCCAGAGAAAGTTTATGCAGCGCTCACAGATCCAGCATTAACCAATGAGCTATTTCCCAAACTGAAAGAGAATAAGCTTAAATACAAGAAGGGAAATCTGTTCTACTACCACTCGGTGCTGGATTTTCCCTGGCCTGTGCAGGATCGCTGGTCCCTGAACGAAACAGAATTTTTTCCATCCATTCATGGACTTCGCTGGAGACGGACCGATGGGTCCATTCGAGTGAACGAAGGAGCCTGGAGACTGTTTCCATCGGACCAGGGAACCCTGATGATTTATCAGGTTCGGTTTGACCCTGGTCTGGCCCTGGTGCCCGACTGGCTATTGAACTATGGCATGGAAAAGGAGGCCCCGGGAATCATTCATAGCCTGAGGAAATTCTTCAAGAAATAGAAATTCCTGCTTTCGCTTCAGGCCTGGCGCATTATCGGAAATCTCCGGCCGCGATTGACCATTGCTGGCAGCAGGACAAATCGGACTTGCACCCTTTCCCTGGACGAATATATCCTTCCACCCGGAATAGCTGACTCTTGACTCCATCCATCCGGACCGGAATTTACGCGACCATAATACCACCGACGGCCCAGGATGCTGCCGCCAGTGTTGTCCATTCCGATTCAATGTCAGGTAAAGACGATCTGTCCGCCGTGAGCCATCTCATAAAAGGCTCCCACAGTAATAATGCTGTCGATTTGTTCGCAGAAATCCTCTTCTTTTAACTGAAACATATCTACCGAGGCCTTGCATCCATACATACCAGCACCTGTGTCATGGATCATTTCAATAAACTCCGGAATAGAAGGTATATCCAGGTCTTCCATTTTCTTATTCATCATATGTGTGGCCAGTCCGGACATTCCTGGAAGCATACCAATAACTGTGGGAATGTGCATTCCCGGATTACCAACGGTAGCCACCTTTATATGCTCCATGGTTTTCCTGGTAACAGCATCCAGCCCAAAAAAAGTGAAGAAGAGATTTACAGCCATTCCTTCTGCACGAGCACCGTTGGCCATAATCAGTCCTGGATAGATCCCTTCCAGACTCCCTTTACTGATTATTATAGAAATCTTATCATTACTTAGATCGATCATCGCTTATCTCCTGATTCAAAATTAAACGCAACCTTCTGGCTTGGGAACTCCTGCGATGCGCGCTGCTGTTCCACCGGGTCGAACAGGAAAAAGTTTATACAGTTCCTTTGTATCCACACCGCTGTTTTTCGTAATCCTGCGAACCGTTGGAGACTTGCCGCTTTCCTGATAGTCTTTTCGCATATAATCGATCACTACCCAGTGTCGATCGGACATCTCTACTTTATTCTCCCGGGCAATGGCCTCGGCCACATCCCTGCTCCATTTCTCGGGATCCACCAGGAATCCATCCTCATTGATCTCCACTGTTCCTTCTTTTACCTGTAATTCTGCCATCTGCATATCCTCCTGTGTCCGTGTTTAAGTGCTCTTTATCTTTTTGCCGGATGTACTCATCCGTGCAGGAACCATTGGAATCTTCCTGGCTTTAACGATCATATTCCAGTAGATCCATTTAAATGCCATTTTTCCCAGATGGTTCATTCTGTTCTCCCGTAGCAGGGAAAGGGGCCCAATCCCGGCGATGGGAAACTTCCCTGGCACTGGTTCCTGATCGTAGTTGAAATCGATCAAGAGTCCTTTCCTGTGCCCCGACTCTATAAAACAATTTGCATGACCATCAAAGGACGGCTCAAGTTCCTTACCTTGAATATATCTTTGAATGTTCTCGATCAGCAGTTCGCCTTCGAAATGTCCTACAGATCCGGCCTTGGATGTGGGCACATCGGTTGCATCACCAATCACAAATATATTGTCCCTCTTTTTTGCCTGTAGTGTGTGCTTATCCACCGGCACAAAATTCAATTCATCCCCCAGGTCTGATCGCTCCATAAGCGGATCGCCCATGTTCGTGGGAACGGTAACCAGTAAATCAAAGGGCACTTCGCGCCCATCGTAGGAAACCATCTTTCTGTTTTCGTTATCGATATGCTCTACTGTGTAGTCCGCCACCACCTCGATTTCTTTGTCGGACATCAGGTGTCCCAGAGCGGCAGAGGCCACAGGCTTTGTAAATGCCCCACCCAGAGGAGTAACGTAGGTGATCTTCATTTTATTGCGGCTTCCCTTCTTTCTGAAGAAGTAATCCGCCAGAAAACTGAACTCCAGTGGAGCCACCGGGCACTTGATGGGCATCTCGTTAACGTGTACTACCAGGTTTCCCCCGCGAAAGGATTCCATGGCAGGATGCAGCGCATTGGCTCCATCGATACTGTAAAAATCGAAAATGCTTTTGCGCCATTCAGGTCCCAGCATCCCCTCGGTTTCTTCCGGAGCTATGTGCGAACCTGTTGCAATCACAAGTATATCGTAATTTATTACCTCGCCATCCTGCAGCCTGATTTCATTTTTCTCCACATTGATGATCTCTGCACTCTTCTGGACCCAGATGGTTGTTCCTGGCAACAGTCCGCCTCGGTCTTTTACAATATCATTTTCTGTATAGATCCCAAAAGGAATAAATAGATACCCTGGCTGGTAATAGTGTCTGGGTTCTGGATCAACCAGTGTAATCTGCCACTGCTTTAAATTCAGCTTTCGACTTAGATGATGGGCCATCATCGTGCCCGCCGTTCCGCCGCCTAAAATTACTATTTGTTTCATTTCCGATACATGGTAGCATACCCCGGTTCTGTATGCAAGCTCCTCTTTCCTAAGGGGCGATTTCGTTTACCCGGAATAGTTCACTGTTTATACCGAGTAGACGAAAACCTCTACACTTTTTAGAGGTGCGAATCCAACCAGAACAGTCATTAGTTGAGATTGCAATTCAGTTCCCGCAGTTTCTTTCTTTTTGACTCACAGTATGGTTCCTTCCAGCTCTGGTCATGAAGATTGCATTTCTCGGAATCGGAATTATGGGCAATGAGATGGCCACCAGGCTCCTGGGTGCCGGACATGAACTGAGAGTCTACAATCGATCGGACAATGAGGCGCTGCAGGCCCTGGTGCAAAAAGGTGCCCAGCGGTGCGATTCGCCGGCCATAGCCGTATCTGGCTGTGAGATA
The DNA here is from genome assembly GCA_041984705.1 of Leptonemataceae bacterium. Lineage (GTDB taxonomy): Bacteria > Spirochaetota > Leptospiria > Leptospirales > Leptonemataceae > UBA3465. Next base: position 5,461 of record JBHIXQ010000115.1, read on the forward strand.
ATTATAACAATGCTTTCCCATCCAGACGCTGTGAATGCTGTGGTCCGCGGAGATCATGGACTGTTGCAGGGGGCCGCTCGAAACAGCCTCTGGATGGATTGTTCAACTGTGGACCCCGAATTTTCCAGAGGCATGGCGGCGGAAGCCAAAAAGGCGGGCCTGGAGTTTCTAGATTCACCGGTGGCCGGTAGCAAGATTCCAGCCCGCAATGGAGAACTGGTCTTTCTGGTAGGTGGTGACGAATCCAGTTTTCTTCGCGCGCAACCGGTGATGGAAATTCTCGGTCGTAAGTCCCTTCATTGCGGAGATTCCGGTCAGGGAAGTGCAATGAAACTGGTAGTTAACTTTATGCTGGCCCAAACTGTGCTGGCAGCGAGCGAAGCTGTGGCCATCGGCAAGAACCTAGGCCTGGCAGAATCGCATCTGCTGGACACACTTCTGGCAACCCCGGTAGCAGCACCTATATTAACCGCCTTGCGTCCTCGCTTTGAAGGAAAGGATACCGAGGTGCATTTTCCATTGAAGCATATGCTAAAGGATCTAAAACTCGCGAAGGCAAGTCTGCCCGCGGGTAGGACGGATCTCTCCCTACTGGCAGCGGGAATAGACTACTACGAGAATGCATTGAGCACTGCAGATCAAGACTTCAGTGAGATTTATCAGAAGCTAACAGAAAATGGCTAATATGAGATATTGTGCGCCCGGAAGCAAGGCTCAGACACCCAGCTGCGAGATGATGGTGCCTCCAATGACTATAGAGAATATGAGAAATACAAAATAGAGGACCAGCTTGAGTATGATCCTGGCAGCAGACGGCCCGGAAATGTTACTCATAAAGGACGATTGCTCCGGAGAATCCGGCATATACATAATTTCTCTAGTTGTGCTGGGGCCCGAGTCGGTTAGCTGAACATAGCTCACAACCTCCCGATCCAGACCTAGACGTTCCTGACCGTTTCGATCCTGGAAAGAATACTGATACTCGATTTGAGGCTGGCGGTTCACATATACTCCTGTTTCGCGCCTGGATTGGATGGTTGCAGTTGCCCGAACTCCAAAAAATTTAAGCCGATGGTTGTTCTCGCCAGAAAATGAGCGAAGAAAAGATCCAATCACCACCAGGGTAATCACAGCACCAATACTCAGTCCACCCAGCATGGGAAGTAGCTCCACCGAATTAAGCAGCATCAGCAAGGAATGCCAGCTATCCACACGAGCGATAAATGGCTTTAACAGGTAATAGATACCGAACGCTACACCTCCGAGTACGGAAAGCCA
>JBHIXQ010000115.1:6748-6955 GCA_041984705.1 Leptonemataceae bacterium
GCGGCCTGAATGCGGCTTTACCTTCTGCCAGAATTACGGCCGGCTCCGGAAACTCGGCCATCTTCAGCGCAATCGACTTACCTTTTTCGTATCTTCTTTCCTGAGGTCTGGTATCCATAAACCGGAATTGCTGTTGCACACGAGAGCCCGCAAAGTTCTCAAACTCGACCTGGATCTCAATGGGCGCAGGCTTACCCGGTACCGGTG
>JBHIXQ010000116.1:0-6705 GCA_041984705.1 Leptonemataceae bacterium
CTACGCGCTAAAGTTTGGCGACTAATTAACGAAGGAGGCGACGCCAACAATGGCGATTGAAATCCCGATCTCACCCGATTACAAACTAACGTCCGATACGCTTATGGCTGTTGTGGAGGATGGATATGCTGCAGATCGTCTTTCAGAACGATATCCGAAAGTGAAGCTTAATAAGGTGACCGACATTCACAATGCCCTGGAAGCTTTGATTCGCAAGGAAGCAGCTTTCGCAGTGCTTTCCAGGCCGGTGGCAAGACGTTTCATCGAAGAGGAGGAATTGGCTATTGATGAAGTGAGTCCTCCGTTCTGGCCCAGAGCCTATGTGTTTGCTGTCAGAAAGGGAAATGTTGAGATGTATAACTGGTTATTGCATCGCCTGGCCCTTTTGAAGGCAAGCGGAGAGTATCACCGAATCTACGGAGAGTGGGAGGATGAACTGGAATGGTCCAAACCTACGATCTCTGATTTTGTGCAACGATACAGCTGGGTGGTCCTGGTTGTTCTGACGCTGTTGATATCTGGAATAATCTGGTCCTATACACTGCGAAAGGAAGTGGCTCGCAGAACCAGCGAACTGCAGGGCGAACTCAAGATGCGTCGCGCAGCCGAAGAACGGGCTGCTTATCGAGCGAGCCATGATTTACTAACGGGACTTCCCAATCGAATTCAATTTCTGGAAGATATGGAAGGGGCGCCCCTCCCAACTGATCAGTCCATTACCATACTTGCTATAAAACTACGCGGGATCGAGGAAATCATACTGACTTTTGGCTACGAATCCGGCGAGGCGCTGCTCTGTAGCTTTGCGAACCGACTTCAAAACACCGAGAATATTGCTCTGTCCCATCTTGGCAGAGGTGAGTTTATCCTGGCGAGAAAGAGCAGTCCTACCGCAACGGGTATTTTGAACGCCATCAACAGGCCCCTGGAATTGGACGAAATGGAGATTGATCCTGGACTTGCCATTGGTTTCAGTACAGAACCGGCGAATGCTGTGCCAGCCATGGAACTTTTGCGAAGAGCCCGAACTGCACTGAGCGCAGCCATTGAAAGAAGACGTCCCTGGCAGGAGTATTCACCATCTATTGAACCTGATCGTGAGGCTATTTCCCTTCTACGGGATTTCTGGCAGGCCGGTACCCGGGATTTCACCGCATTCTTTCAACCACAAATCGATATTCAGAAGAATGAAATAGCAGGTGCGGAAGCCCTGGTCCGCTTGCAGCATCCACAACTTGGATTACTCAGCCCTGGCTCATTTATTCCCATTCTTGAAAGGACCGGTGCCATTCATCACATTACCGATTTGATGCTGGATAGAGGAGTGGAGTTCGCTTCCCGCTCTCGCAAAGAAGGATATCCCTGCCATGTTTCGGTAAACGTGGGCACTTCTGATCTTCTGGAGCATGACGTCGTTTCGCAGGTAGAAGAGGCATTGTCGCGGCACGATGGTCGACCGGAAGATCTATCTCTGGAGATGACAGAAACCGGCCTGATTTCGGAACCCGGTCATGTAAGCATTGTGCTGCATCGTCTGCATGAAATGAACGTTAACTGCTCAATAGATGATTTTGGCACCGGTTATTCTTCTCTTTCCTACCTCAGTGAATTTCCGGTTACGGGCATCAAGATTGACAGAGAGTTTGTAGGAAGCATGCTTTCGGATGGCCGCAAGCGAGCGATTGTTGAATCAAGTGTGAATCTGGCGCATGCCATGGAGTTAAGCGTAGTTGCCGAAGGACCGGAAGATACTTCTACCGTAAAAGCTCTGATAGATATGGGATGCGATCTAGCTCAAGGTTTCGTGTATTCTCCGCCCTTGCCGGCCAGCGAATTCAAGCAGTACTATCGCTCCTTTGGACTCAAGTGATCATGGATTTGAGCTAAGCTCCCGGATCATCTATTAAAGCATCCCGGGTGTTCAATCACCAGCGTGCAATCAGCTTATGGTCCAGCCAGTCTTGCTGTTCTGCTCAGGATTCAGATTCTCGGATTTTAGCTGGATTTTCATCAATGCACTCCTGCACGTTTTGCTCCACCGATTTCATTTGAGAGAAAGTAAACGAGAAAAGACAAACACACTCATTTTCGCCTCTTTCGCAATGGTACAGTTCCGCCCGGGATCGCTCCAGTATGCAGATGGATGCCTCGGAATAGTCATATTTTTCCACATCTGGATTGATTTGATATTCAATTGCATAGAAGTGGGCATTGGGTTGAAAATCAGCATACCCGCATTGCCCATCCTGATATACATCTCCTTCCAGGGTCCATCCGGCATAGAGGATGTTATCCGGATTTCCTTCCGGACAAATAGGCGTACCGGAAAACCAGAATGCATCGGTGGGAGAACGGCAGGAAATTCCTTCACCGTACCAGGGGTATTTCAAATTGAATTCGATAGGTTCATGACCAACAAACTCAGGATTGGAAGAGAAGCATCCCGGTGCAGCAATTGAGGAAAGTAGGACCAGCAGTAAACCGGGCATGCGAGGCATGATTACTTTTCCTGCATTGTTAGGATTCATTTGTCTTCCTCCGCAAGTACACGAATCATTCCCAGCAATGCTGACCTCAGTTCTTCGTAGCGAGTTTCACCAAAATTTGGGATGCATAATTGAGATTTCAGAGCCTCCAATCGTTGGGCCTTTCCCCGAGACGCCAGAAACAGGAGATTGGATTCCAGGATACGACAGAAGTGCTTATCGCTCCTGGGATGAAGCATACCCTCCGGATCCTCATTCAAAGCTAAAAGGCCACTCTGGAGAAGATTTTTCAGTTCGCTCTTTATTTCATCCTGTTTTGCAAATCCGATATCCTTTAACCGATCCACTTCCTTGCTGGACGAGTTTTCTGCCACCGAAGCCAGACTGACGAAGAATTTGTGAGGGGCTGGATGCTCTCCTGCAGAAGGACGGAATTCGCAGTTCATTAATGACTCCCAGGGTCCAGCCCTCAATGCGGCATATGGAATAGTTCCTCTGCCATCCTTGATCGCTACCTCATGCTGGCCACACCGGATCGTTCCGGTAGGCGTGAAGGGCTTGTATTCGGGACGCTGCCAGCGGTTCCAGACCACCTCCTGATCAAAATCGGTATCCCGGAGGCGAAAGGGCAGAGTAACCTGATCAATCAGCAGAGAAATGAGAGAAGTCCCCAGGCTGGGAATGACATAGGTACAGTTCAGGCCATAATAATAGCTCAGCTTCATTGGTTGCGGCTCATATGTATCGGAAAATGAGTCATATACATAGTACCTACCATCCGGTGCTTGACTGAGTTCGCGAATTACTCTATTCTTTAATACGACTCGTTCCTTTCGCTTAATCAGGTATACTCGATTACCTTCAATCTGGAAGGCCAGACCTTCTCTCAAAGTAACCTCGGGTGCATACTCCGTTTTCCAGAAGATCTGATCCTCCCAGCTGTTCAGAACTTCCTCGGCCAGAGTAACAGGTTCTTCATTGATTGCCAGAGTCACACCGCAGCCGGTACTACAAAGTAGAGAAACGATTATGCCTAAACGTTTTACGAAATGCATCCTGCAGACAGAATCTACCAGTAATGGTCATCTGAAAAGAAGAATTGAACCATTTAATTTTTAAATCTTTCGAAGACTATACAACCAAAATGCTGCGTCTAGTAACTTGTGGGCGGATGCTGGAGAATACAATCCGGAATAATCACATTCATCGCGACGCGGCTTTCAAATTCGAACGAGTACAGGCAGGCACATTTCCAGCCATCCTCTTCACAATGAATCAGCCGCGTTTCTGTATGTTCCAGAACGCATCTGGCGGCGCCGTAATAGGATGAATGAATAAGACCCGGATTAAGAAATACATCCAGAGCGAGCACTGCGCCCCGCTGCCCGCGTTCCAGGTTGCCACACTGTCCATCTGTGTTTTTACCGCCACGAAGAACCCAGCCACTTTAGACTATATCATCCGGGTTGCCCTCCGGACAGATCGGAATACCCGTATAGTATCTCGATGCTTCGCAGGTTACGCCAATATACAGCCAGGGAAAATCGGTTTCATAAACGTCTCGTTCCGGCGGATCGAAACAGCCGGCTACTACGAAGAGAAAAGTCGCGATTAGTCCGCTGCGGCATACCGTTGCGCCTTTCGACAAGAAAACAGAGCCAAACATTCAAAACAAAAAAGCCCTCCACAAGGGAGGGCTTTCGCTCCGGCCAGGCAGGCACGGATTCAGAGATCCGCAGGGGCTGAACAGAATCTTAGATTACTCTACGTTCTCTCGATCCATATCAGTGGAATCAGAAGAATCCATATCTTCCACTTCTTCCTTTTCAGGCTTTGTGATAGGGCCTGTTTTTGGAGGAATGTCGAATACCTGACCGGGATAAATCAGATTGGGATTCTTGATCTTATCTTGATTGGCCTGATAGATTCTCTTCCACAGGAATGGGTTACCGTAGTTTTCGCGCAGTCCGGAGATTCTCCATAGAGTATCTGCAGGTCGTCGCTTTTTAACGGTGTACTTCTTCCAGCCTTCAGGGGAAGTAGTATCGGTGTTTCTCTCAGCAATTGCAGTGCCAGTTTTTTCGGCCACTACCTGAGCCAGACGCAAAGCTTCTTTGGACTCAGCGATGGACTCTTCGTAGTTCTCATCGTTCAGATTGGTGCCAGCTTCAGTCAGGGCTTCTTTGGCAGCTCGCAGGAATTCTCCCACGCTTTGCACCTCGGCCTGACTTCCTCTACGCTTGAAACCAGCGAATTGCTTGTCTGCGCTTCCCACTGCCAGGTCCGCTTCTGCTTTTAGCTTTTTAGCATAAGCTGGCAGAGCAGCTTCCAGGGCGGCGCGAGCCAGTTCTTCGGACTTCTCGATGGACATAGCGCCATCTTTGAGCATATCATCGTTGATTAGATCTCTAGCATTCTGAATCTCTTCTTGAGCTGCTGCATACTCTTCAGGAGCAGTTTTTTCTGCTTCATAGGAGCGAGCTTTCTCTAGAATGGATTCTGCGCCAGAGAGGCTGGAAAGCAGCTGATCCTTCTGGGCCAGAGCAGTAGCTCTCGCTTTTGCGGCGGCATCCTGTGATTGCTGATAGTTCTGATAGGCTACTCGATATTGATCCAGAATGTTTCCGGATTCTACTGCAGTTACTGCATCACCTTGATCTGCTGCGCTGGTTTGAGCATCCTTTGCTTTTGCATGCTCATCATCGCCTTTTTCTTTTAAAAGCTTGGCAGACTCGAAGTCATCAGTTGCCAGTTTCTCTGCATAAGCCTCATCGGCGCTGGCAATCAGCTCCTCGGCTTTCTTTTCCATGTCTGCTGTATAAGGACCCACTGAGTCCAGACGAGCTTTTGTGGCAGTAGCATCTGCAGCCAGAGCTGTGGCCTTCGCGGCATCGTTTTCACCGGCCGCCAGTTGATCGTGAGCTTCTTTGAGGCTGGTAACAGCCGCATCAAACTCATCGGATGCATGTTTTTCTGCCTCTTCTTGCTGCGCCAGGCCGATCTCCTGACGAGCATCGCTCAGTTCCTTTACAGGAGCTGTGCTGGCGCATTGCATTACGAACAGCGCCAGTGCACCCACCATTGCGGGTTTCAGAAAACTTGCTATATTTCCCATTTGTTCCTCCAGATAGTTGCAGGATCCTCATTAAATAAAATGGCCGACTTTCGGGGAGCCGGCCATCTCTGCTTCACGGGATCCATCTTCCCGAACGGGATATCAAGACTTGAATGCAGCCAGTGCATCCGCCTCGGAATCATAGATTTCAAAGAAAGATGTTAGCTTGGTTAGCTCAAATACCTTTCTTACTGACCCGGATACATTCGTGATCTTCAGTCCACCCTGATATTTCTTCAGGTTGGATAGACTGGAGATCAGAGCTCCAATACCGGACGAGTCAATGTAGGATACGCGATCCAAATTGATTACAACATTATACTTTTTCTCTTCAATGAGCTTATTGATCAGCTCTTTAATCTCTGGTGCATTGTAGAGATCGATCTCCCCGTTTACATCCAGAATGACTATGTCGCCGCTTTCTCTTCTGGAAATTTCCATAACTGACTGTCCTGAAAAACCCCGTTAATTTTTGTTTTCCTGAGATGATAACCAGGATAGGTGGCTGTCAACATAAAAAATCAAAGTCAAAATCCGATTTTTTTCCAGCCCTCATAAAAGGACATAAACTGCCCTTTCTGGATAGCATGTCGGGCCATCACAAAGAAGTCAAAGAAGAATTGCAAATTATGTATGGTAAGTAGCCTTAATGCTGTAATTTCTCCGGCCCTGAGAAGATGCCTGATGTAACCTCTGCTAAAACGACGACAGGCCCGGCACTGACACTCTGTATCCAGGGGCTCCTGGCTTTCCGAATGTATCGCATTACGGAGATTTAATTTTCCCTGCCTGGTGTATGCAATTCCATGTCTTGCATTTCGAGTGGGCAGTACGCAATCAAATAGATCAACACCGCATCGAATGGCTTCCAGGAAGTCCGGAATGGTTCCCACACCCATCAAGTATCTGGGTCGATTCGGGTCCAGTTCCGGTCCAATGTGATGCAGTACTCTATAGAAGTCTTCCCTGGTTTCTCCTACCGAAAGCCCCCCAATGGCAATACCTGCGAAAGGCAAACTTTGAATGGTGGCTACAGATTCGGAACGCAAGGATTCACTGGTTCCACCTTGTGCTATACCAAATAGATTCTGGTTTTGAAATCTA
>JBHIXQ010000116.1:6739-6949 GCA_041984705.1 Leptonemataceae bacterium
TGAATGTCCAGAACTCGTTCAGGAGTAAACAGATGCCTGCTTCCATCTATATGACTTTGAAACTCCACTCCTCCGGTTACAAACTTGCGCATGGCAGCCAGACTGAAAACCTGGAAGCCGCCGGAATCGGTAAGGATTGCCCCCTTCCAGTCCATCAATCGTTTAACGCCGCCAAAGGAGCGGATGATCTCTCCTGGTCGTAGATACAGA
>JBHIXQ010000117.1:0-6930 GCA_041984705.1 Leptonemataceae bacterium
CATGAAAGCCCCGGAAATTACCGCCGCTTTGATCAAGGCACTGAAATCAGGTGAATATTCCTTTCTCAGGGTGAACTATGCCAACGGCGATATGGTGGGGCATACCGGTGTACTTCAAGCAGCCATAGATTCGCTTGAGTCGGTGGATGGATGCCTGAAAGAGCTAATTGCAGCCTGCGAAGAAGCCGGAGCGACGTTGATTGTCACTGCCGATCACGGTAACTGCGAAGAGATGATCGAAACAGACAAAAAGACCGGTGAGCCCAAAAAGAAAAAGGATGGCAGCTTTTCAGCCAAGACCAGTCATACATTAAATCCGGTACCGTTTGTTATTACAGGAAAGGACATTGAAAAATTCCAATCAGCGAATTTAGCCGACGGCGGACTTTCCAATATTGCCGCCACTGTGCTTACCTTGATGGGATATGATATTCCCGAAGGATATCGTCCTTCTCTCGTAAAGGCGAAACAATAAGCGTTTGCTTCGGTAGAACTCGAAGACCGGCCAGCCAGAAAGGCCTCCATAAAGAAGGCCCTTTCCCCGGGATCCGGAGTCTGACTGCTGCCAGTTTAGCGGTACCGAAGATAATCAGTTTTAGCGCCCCAGGCTGCATTCAACTTCGGATGGCAGCTATTCGCCGTGCTTTTAAAGAAACAGTCTGTTCAATAGATCCTGCCTCCCGGAAATAATGCGAATCAATACACCGGTTCGCTTACAAATCCGCTGTATCCTTCAGAGCTCAGCTTTAGTTTGAGCTGCTCAGCAGGGTATCTTTCGTTGAATTGCCCTACTCGAACTACAAATTCTCCGTTGGATCTGCGAAGAATAAAGACAGGCTGATTGAACTTCTGAAGAAAAGTCTTCATTCGATTGGCATTTTCAAGCGTAGAGAACATCCCTACCTGAACGGAATAGTCCCTAAAGGAGCGCTCCTCCTGGATTTCATTCTCGTTTAGATTCTTTTCAGAAGGAAGTGGCTGATTCTTATGCCCATCCTTGAAAAACTCGGCTGTGGCCCCGTCATTGGACTTTTTCTTATCGCCTGTGCGAATCACTCGAATGCCCACTGTGGTAAGGCCCTGCTCTTTAAAACCCAGTACTTCCGCTGCATATTCGCTCACATCCAGGATGCGGCCTTCCACAAAAGGTCCACGATCATTGATTTTGAGCATTACTTCTTTGTCATTTTCCAGGTTCTTCACCATGACAATGGTGCCAAGAGGCAATTCCTTGTGAGCACCGGTTAATTTTCTGGAATCAAAGATTTCGCCGCTGGCCGTGGGCTTTCCATCGAAGTCCCGTCCATACCATGAAGCTGTTCCGGTGAGCGTGAAGTTCTGTAGACTGACGTCCGTAGTTTCTGGCTTATTATGATCCAGCCCGTTATCTTCCGGTTCTACATTGGTTGCTACGTTTTCATCCACGGTAACTCGACGATCCTGACTGGGATTTCGATCATAACCTGAGTCTGGATTGCTTCTGGTCTTATCCTCATGGGCGTATCCCGGGGGAGAAGACTTTGGATCACAATCACATTGACTGGCATCCCGGGTGCGAGGCTCTCTGGCGGGACGGCTTTCAAAGGCATCATCCTGTTCGCTCAGTTCTTGAAAGAAGGCATCTTCCCCGCCCCTTGTTGCATGACCAGGACTGTTGATATTCGTGGTAACGCAATGAGTGCCCATCAGGGCGCTAAAGGCAGTAGTGGCAGTAATAAATAGTATTCGATTCATTGAAAGCTCCAGTTGTCCATCTTAAAGGTCGGACATCCGTGATGGGGCCTGAACGCTTTTTTAGAGAGCTTTCGACGGATTCAGTTAGGGGTCCCTGAAAACAGAGTAGCCATCATGGCAGAGCCTGGCGAGCCATGTCAGCCACCGCCTCAATCCAGTGCTCATTTTCATTCAAGGAGGGCACAAACCGGAACTCGGTGCCTCCTGCAGCCAGGAAATCCTCCCTGGCCCGGATGTTCAGCTCTTCCAGGGTTTCCAGACAATCAGATACAAAAGAAGGAGAGATCATTACCACCTTCTTCTTTCCTTCGTCAGGAAGTTCCAGGAGACGTAGGTCCGTGTAGGGCTTGAGCCAGGGAGTGCGGCCCAGCCGGGACTGAAAGGTCATTTCCCATTGCCCATCTGCCAGCCCCAGTCTCTGAACCAGGCTTCTGGTAGTATGCAGGCACTGAGCTCGATAGCAATAAGAGGGGGTCTGTCTTTCGCAGCAATCACCTATGGTGCAGCTTCCGTCATAGCTGGATTTTAGAACCTGGCGTTCCGGAATCCCATGATAGGAAAACATCACGTAGCAATCCGAATCCAGGGCCGGACGAATGGTGGCTTCCCATGCGTCCAGGAAGTGAGTGTTATCAAAGAAGGCCGGCTCTGTGGACAGAAAAAGCGGATCCTGCAATGCTTCATTCTGGCGATAGAGCTCTTTGTAAGTGGAGCCCATGGAGGCAGTGGAGTACTGAGGATACAGCGCGATGGCATGGACCCTGTGCACTCCCTGGTCGCGAAATTCCTTTAGCGCTTTTCCTATGGAAGGATTACCATATCTCATGGCCATTTTCACAGGAAAGTCCAATCGCTCATTCAAAGCATGGGTTAGAAGATCTGTATGATGAATCAAGGGGGAACCTTGTTCGGTCCAGATCGCCCGGTAAGCGTGAGCACTTTTGGAAGGACGAAAGGGCAATATGACTCCGTACAACAGGAGATTGCGTCCCAGGGCCGGAAGATCAATAACATCGGGATCGGAAAGAAATTCTCTAAGATAGGACCGAACGTCGGACACTTTCGTGGACTCCGGACTTCCCAGATTGATAACCAGTAATCCTTTCTTCATTCTAAATCCAGCAAAGCGTAAACCTTTCAGGCTGCAACTGTTCTTCCATATTCCAGGTTCGGATTCGCCGAAGGCACCGGTGGCGCAGCATGGAATGGCCCTCTGGAAGGCGGCATACGGGGCATTTGAATTGGAAAAACACTATGCTGCGAAGATGGCCTGTCAAAAATGCCTGCTATCATGTCCTTGCCACGTATTGATACGGCCCAGGTGAAGGGTCAAAGAATCCTCATGCGTGTAGATCTGGCGGATCCAGAATCCCCCTTCTGCGAATACTATCTGTCCGAAGTAGCGTCCGCAGTAGAGATGTTGCTGGATCGCGGTGCCAGCGTGGTTCTGGCCGCGAATACAGGAAATCCAGAGGGACGTGGTAGTCTACCCTCCCTTCAAGGGCTTACAGAACCATTGTCCGCCAAACTGGACGGAATGAAAGTGGACTTTCTGGGTTCTCCCCTGGAAGATCTGCAAAAGCTTTCGGATAACAGCAAAGTTGCGCTCATGGAAAACCTGGCCGGCGAACCGGCCGAGGTAAAAGGTGATAAATCCTTCGCCCAATCCATTGCCAACCATTGTGATGCATATGTGAACAATGCATTCGTAGCCAGCCTTCTGCCCTATGCGACGCTGAAGCATCTACCGGGAATGCTGGAGAATTATGCAGGCCCGACCCCGTATCAGAAATGGGATTCCCTTTCCGGCTTCAGGGGCGGAAAGCAACGGCCTGCAGGACTGATCCTGGGCGGCCTGGATGTTGCGGGAAAAATAGAACTATTTAAGAAATTAATGCCGGTGCTGGATACATTTGCAGCCGGGGGTGTAGTGGCCAATACAATGCTGAAGGCCAGAGCCATCGGCGTGGCGGAGTCTATTGTGGACAATGGCATGGAAGTAGACTCATTCCAGGCGCTTCAGAAAGCGGATCTAGAGGAGATCGAGGCCTTGATTCCGGTGGATCACGTAATTGCGGATCAAGTTTCACGCAAAGCCAAAGTCAAATCACTGTCTCAGCATTCGGTTACTGACGGATTCATGTCTGTAGATATTGGATCCAGGACTTTGAGTAGCTACGAAAAGCTAATGAAAGGTATGGCATCCATCCTCTGGTATGGGCCTCTGGGAGTGGTAGAGATCGATAAGTTCTCACAGGGCACAAAAGCCATGCTCAAGACATTATCCAAATTCAAGGGAAACCTGATTCTGGCCGGCGAAGATACCTGTATGCAGGCTCTGGCCAGTGGAAAGGATTTTAGATTTCTTATTCCAGATGGCAGGACACTTCGGGAATTTGTCCTGAAGGGCTCCTTGCCAGGGATTCAGGCTCTGGGTCGATAGTCATAGTAATATATAGGAGAAATTCATGGAAATTCTACAATCTGTTGTTGTAATCCTCTTCTTTCTGGTCTGCGCCGTTTTGATTTTCCTGGTACTGATTCAGTCTGGAAAAGGCGGAAGCATGGGCATTATGGGAGGCGGCGGCTCACAGAGCGCCTTTGGTTCTTCTACCGTGGATGTGGTGGAAAAAGCTACAGGATATGCAGGGATTGCATTCTTCGTACTTGCCATTCTGGCAGCCATTGCCTTTGCAGATAGCCCACCGGTGGCGCCCACAGATGAGGGAACAAAGACCGAGCAGACGGACATGGACGCCCCTGCAGCGGATCCTGCTGTTCCGGCGGCGGAGCAGCCTGCGCCGGCACCGACCAATCCGGCCCCATAATTTTGCTTTCCGGGCACTTTTTTTTACTGCGAGCAGTAAATTTAGGGTTTTATCTGTCCTATAATAAGAGGGACGCCAAACATCCAGGGACGGAACTATGAACAAGCATTGGAAAAGGATTTTAATTCTGGTCGGAGCATCTGCTCTGATAACTACTCACTTAAGCGCGGAGGACCCTTCCCTCGTTGACGTTAAATACGAAAACGAGAACTTCCCTGCACTTCAGAAAACGGAAGAGAATCTGGATGCGAACATCCAGAACGCATATGAGCGTATCAGAGGCTTTGGTCATCTTGTGCCAATGGCCAAAGAAGACCGCATTCTGAAGCAAAAAGAAGAAGCGGATCCTTACGATTTCAAAAACACATTTCGTAACATTAAATTTACTCCCAGAAACACCTATGTACGGTACGTGAAGGAAAGCGCCCCTTTTCTTCTGGTGGGATTGGGAGATCCAGAGACACTGCAGCAGCAAATCCAGGAGCAGGCTCAACGTGCTCAGAGTGCAGGTCTGCAGGTGCAACCACTGACCTTTGGAAACCGTGATGGAATCGAACTGACTCAGTTCTCCTTCATCTACAGCACAGGTCCGGATCGCGAAGCCATTGGATCCAGAAGAAAGAGTGTTACTCTGTTCTTCTCTCCGGCAGGCGGAGCGGCGGATGCCGAGCAACAGTGGAAGCTGGATGCAGTGGTAACTCGTCTGATAGAAGACGATTTTAAAATGGGAATCAAAAACGTAGAAGTGATCTATGATCCTTCTCCGGACACTCCCAATATGGACGATGTTTATGTATTCCATCGTTACAATCAGAAGGTTCCCAACACTGTAGTTCTGGGAACCATGCACAATACAGCGAACTTCCCTCTGAGAAACAAGTTCAAGCAGAAGTTCTATGTTAAGCTCATGGATCACTTCAACATGCTTTATCGCCTGGTGGACGGCTATTCCAAGAAAGATGGTCAAAAATACAACGAAACGATCATCGATTACATGGAAGAGCATAACTCCTATTAATTGGCGATCTCCTGAAATGCCTCTGCGGAGGCCCCTGGAGAACGGTAAAGGCCAGCCACAGTGCTGGCCTTTTTTATTTGTGCCAGATATAGCAGTCACCAGCTTTGGACTGTGTCCGACATCACTCAATTGCGTCTGGATGAAACCGAGGCCATACTGGATTCACAGCCCGCGGCCACCTTTGCCATCGACGGAGCCTATCGAATTGTCCGACTGAATCGCTCTGCCCTGAAGCTTTCCGGTCAGGAACGCTACAAAGATGCCATCGGTCAGCCCTGCTACAGACTCATCCATAATCGAGATTCCATCTGCCCATTCTGTCCTCTGGAGCATGAATGGAATCCTCTGCCCTCTGCAGAGCCCAGAGAAGAAGGCGAAGACGGGGACTGGGCCGAAACCCCCACCGAGGAGAAGATCATTCATCATCCAGGGAGCCAGGGGGAACTTACCTATAAATTGAACTTCATTCTGGGCCAGACCGTTCGGGTCCGAATGGTAGAGATCGTGGAAGACATTACCCGGCAGAGAGAGCAGCAGGAAGAGTCTCTTCGCATGGAAAATCTGGCCAGCCTGGGCACGATGATTAGCGGCATTGCTCATGAGCTGAACAATCCATTGACTGGCATGGGTCTTACACTACAGAACCTGGAGGCCAATCTTACCACAATGGAAAGCCGCGAAGTTCTCCATCGATTGCAGATTCTTCAGAAGGATTTGCGCCAGGCAGCCCGTATCGTTTCTGATATTCTGGGCCTGGCCAGGCCGGGTAACCTTACCCGGAATCGCGGTGATTTACTTCGTGTGATTCAGAGAGCCCAGGCCAATACTGTGCGTCTCTATCCAGTGCTTTCTAGAAGGATTCAATGGAAGCTAAATTCCAACTCCGAAACCGTTATCTTCTACTTTAATCAGGAAAAGATCGAACGATTGCTCATCAATCTCTTCAGAAATTCCCTGCAGGCCTATGATTATTCCCCTGGAGAGATCCGTGTGGAGGTCCGTACCTCATCCCGATTCGTACACATTATCGTTGAGGATGATGCCGGAGGTATTCCGGAAGATCAGATTCGGAGAATCTTCGTTCCTTTCTACTCGAAATCAGCGGATGGCCGAGGAACGGGATTGGGTTTATCGATTTCTCTGGGCATCGTTCGCGAACATAATGGAAGGCTGACAGTGCGTACCAGCGGAAAGACTACCCGATTTTTTGTATCCCTGCCCCATCGTCGTAGCGAGGTGGATGGATGAAGGACCATTCTGTTCTGATAGTCGATGACATTCCTTCTATTCGCACGGCGATCGCGGACTATCTTTCCTTTCATTTCGAGGTACTTCAGGCGGCGGATGGAC
>JBHIXQ010000118.1:0-6912 GCA_041984705.1 Leptonemataceae bacterium
TCTGTGGCGGCGGAAATGGGATCCGAGCATCCCCTGTCCCGAGCGATTCAGGATTACGGCGAAAAACAGAACATCCATCCAGAAACGGCCGGACTGCAGTATCGCACGATGGCCGGGGCTGGAATAATGGCCACTCACCAGGACGGAACCGAAATGGTGGCCGGCACCGAGGAGTACCTGCATAGTCTGGGCATTTCCACGGAAAGGGAAGATGCGCCTGGATCTGTCGTACATGTGGCCAGAAACAAGAAGTACCTGGGACGCTTGATTCTTCAGGATACAATCCGGCCGGGGGCCGCGAACGCTCTAGAGATTCTAAGGGGAATGGGCATTCGCTCCATGATCCTGACAGGAGACAGGCCGGAGGCTGCCAGTCCCATTGCTCGGGAACTGGGGATTGATTTTCATGCCAGCCTGAAACCTGAGGAGAAGCTGGCAGCCATAGATACTGGCGAAGGTCCCATTGGAATGGTGGGAGATGGGATCAACGATGCCCCTGCCCTGGGACGTGCGGATGCAGGGTTCGCCATGGGATCGGGCACAGACGTGGCTTCCGAGTCTGCAGATGTTACTCTGATGGGCAATAATCCCATGGAACTGGTAGATGCCATCCGCCTGTCCAGAGCCACCATTCGAAAGATCTATCAGAATCTATTCTTTGCATTCATCTATAATATTACCGGTATTCCGCTGGCAGCACTGGGCTTTCTGAGTCCCATGATTGCAGGGGCTGCCATGGCCCTTAGCAGTGTCAGTGTGGTAATGTCATCTCTATCTCTTTATCGCTTTCGCTTCTCTTCGCAAAAGCCCCGCTAGCACCTGGAGCTCCAGGAATGCCCAAAACGGTAAGCATGGACAATAACTGATTCCGGGCTGTTTGGGCGGTGCAGGAGGGAATAACCAACGTTATTTACAGCAGCACGGCCGTTCAGGAAAAATGATTGAACACTAACGGATTCATCTGAAGATTAAGGAATGCCAGTCAGGAGAATCTTCTGAGAACTCGGAATAGAAGAAACGTTTCCAATTGCAGGAGTATCCTTCCGGGCGCTTTCTCAATGTCCCTTCTGCTTTCGTTGTTCGTTATTTCGTGCTCGGGCTCTTACTACGGAGTGGATGGACCGGATGTAATCTCCAGGAATGAAGCGCTGGGTAGAATCAACGATGCCAGACTTGTGAAGATTGCTCAGTGCGGTATTAATGAAACCAACGGGGCCTATCTCTATCTGCAATTTACGGAAAATCCCAGAAAGATTCTGGACGGAGCTTACTATTCCAGCAAGGATGTGGATGCCTGCACCAATATGATTCTCTGGGGCACTTGCGATGCGGCCGCCCAGCCCTGCGGATTATCCCCGGCCGAGTTCTTTGATGGATCTCTTTTTCAGGGCGGATTCTAGAAGATGAACCTGAATGTAAGCCAGTAGGTGGTTTCTTCCAGAGAAGCTGCGCCATCCGAAAGATCCCTTCCACCGGCATTCGCATTCATCGGGAATGGATTGGTATAGTTGAGCAGGTTCTTTCCTACCAGGCTGATCTCCATATGTTCCGAGATATCGTAAGCGATGCCTGCATTCAATAGCTGGCTCCCTTCCACTCTGTTTCCGTTAGGGCTGTACCAGTTGGGAAAATAGAGATAGTTCATTGAGAGACTCAGGGGATCTACCGGGGAATATACGAAGTTTGCTCGAAACACATTCTCGGGATACGCCCGGTGATGCTTGTTTTCCGAATCTGTGGTCAAATACATTGCCCCGATGTTCTGGCTTGAGGCAGATACTACACGAACTACAGAATGATTTAAACCTATGTCCAGCTTTCTGGAACGATATCTAAATCCAAATTCCGCCCCAACCTGCCTCAGCTCCCCGGTATTATTTTTATAGAACCAGAACCCGTTCCAGTCACCGGGCTCATCATTACCTACCTGCGGCATAGTGAATACAGCCGGATCCTGATATAGTACTCCAACATCGATGATATTCTTCAGTCGATTGTAGAATGTAACCAGTTCAAATTCCCAGCCATCGCTTATTTTGTAGTTGGCCGCAAATTCAAAGCTCTTCATTTTTTCGGGCTTTGTACGCGGAATGTTCCGGTATATTCCATTACCATTCGGATTAGGAATACCGGCCGCTTCAATATCATCAAAGTTATCCGTTCGAAGATGCCCATCCTTCTGAAAGCCGCCGGAATAGGCAACTCCAGGTGATCCTCTAAATCCTTCCTGAAAGGAAAAGCGAAACCGGAGATCCTGATTCCATCTATACAGCATCCCCAGGCGAGGAGAAACGTTCGCCCCCCAGTAACGCTGCTTATCGTAACGAAACGCAGCAAATAGATCAAGAGATTGGCTAATGCTGTAATAATCCTCCAGAAATACCGAAGCGACGTCAATGGTATTTGCATAAACATACTGGTGGGTCTGATTGACATTCCCCAGCAGAGTGGCGTTCGCCTGGTTCACAATGAAGTTGTTCCCGTTCTTGTCCGGCAACCCCATATCATACTTTCTATACTCTGTGCCTATGGCCAGCTGATTGTTTCTGGATGTTTTCCAGTTCAGGAGCATGGAGCCGCCGTATCGTTCCTCTCTGGTCCCTCCCATGACAAAGCCGCTATGGGAATGAAGAATGATATCGTCCTGGGTAAAGAATGCGCCCAGCTTGAGGCTTGCTTCCGATCCCAGCCCAAATGAATATTTCGCATCTGCATGACGAATTATATTCTGTACTTCGTTACGATCCCGGTAGAAATTATAGATGTCCCGTTGCTGATCTGTATAAAAAAGATCCAATTCCAGATCCTTAAATGCAAGGGTAGTCATGGCAGTAGTGTTATCTGATCGCTTGAGCCTGTTTCCCGAAGTATAAACGGTTCTTCTTTGCACCAGCGAGAACCCCTGCTGCTGAAACACTGGAGCCCCCCCATTTGTGACCACCTCTTCGAAGGATGTGTTTATGTTTGCAGTAGGCTTGATCTGAAAGTCATAAAGATTCTGCAATCGCAGGTCATCCACTCCTTCGTAACCCTTGTCTCTGGCATACGCTTCGTTTCGCATCTTCTGCCCTGGATAATAAGTTCGCCCCATGTAGGCATAGGCCTGGAAATCCGGAACCTCATCTCCGCGAATTCCAGACTGAAAAGAAAGGTGACCGTATCCATCCTTTCCCGTAGAAGCAGTGATAATAGCGTCTCTCTGACTGGCCCCATTTCTTGTGACTATGTTGATTACTCCCAGCAAGGCGCCCTGCCCCAGGGTAACCGATCCAGGTCCACGAATCACTTCTATTCGCTCGATGTATTGCAGATCAATCCCCTGCAGAAGGGCATCTGGAGGCCCCCAGAACCACTCTGTATTGATGTTCTGCCCATTGAGTAACATCAGTACTTTCGCATTGTTATCTGGTGCCAGGCCACGAAATGCAGCAATCACATCGTCCTGATCTTCGACCAGAAAGAAGCCGGGAACATAAATCATTAAAAGCTCATTTACAGTTCGGGCCCCGCTTAAGCGGATCTTCTTGCTGTCAATAATGGAAACCGAAACCGGCTGCTTCTCCAGAGCCCTTACGACATTCGAAGCCACAGTCACATCCTGCTCGGTAAGAACCTGAAAAACATCTTCGCTATCCGATCCGGAGGATTCTCGAACCGGAAAACTCAAATCCTTTCCTATGGGATGACCCAGTATGTTTTCATCGATGTTGAACCTTCGCTCCTGCTTACCGGGATTCGAGCGAATACGAATGGAAACCTTCCTGGAAAATTCCGAAATTCTTTCCTGATTGGACTCCGCCAGTTCATCTCTGTCCAGTTGTAGGTTTCCCAGACCCTCCACATCCTGAAGCCTTTCCAGATTATCTGAAACATTCACCGCATCAATAACGTAGCCTGTACCGGGATCATAGATCTGGCCAAAGATCTCAAGATTAATCGTTCCCTTTCTGTAAAAACCGGAAACCACAAAGTCTGCATCGGACTCTCTGGCTTCCTGGAGGGCAGCCTCTGGAGTCCTGGTTCTGGCAAAGATCACACGATAGCCGTTTTCGCTGAGCTTCGCTTCAATCGCAGAGCGTATGTCTGTTTGAAGCTGCAGGTCGGTCTCCGATTTGTAGGAATTGAAAGGCCCGATGAGTACGGTGCGACCTGCCGGTTGTTCGGCATCCAGATGCGACAGACAGGGAATGATCGCAAATAAAACTGTGCAGGCCACATTTCTCATACTGAACCGTACCGGGCTTCCGCCGCAGCTTTCCATCTGACGGCAGAAGTGGGGCTGTTAGATGAGCAGTGATCAATGGAAAAATCAAGTACTTAGTCGGGAAAAGGTCTCTATCGAACATCAGATACAATGACGAATAAGGAGCCTCGGAGGCAGGATTCCTAACGTCCAACCTTCCAGAAAGGCGCGCCGGTATCCTTTATCCATGGAAACCGGGCGCCCCATCCGGGCCTAAAGGAAAGGAGGCTCTCCAACGCTCTAGAATCGATAACCCACCGTTAACCAGATGTTTCGATTTTCCAGAGGATGCCTGGTAGGATAGTAGCCTCCAGTAGCAGTTCGAATTCCAGGATCCCAGAACAGCTGATTGGTCAGATTCCGCACCATAAGCTGGACATACATGGTCTCCACTCCAAATGGTTGATCCCATCGAATGTTTCCCACCCAGAAATAGTATGCCGGAATCGTGGATTCCGGATTTGTAGATATAGTTCTGCGTTCGGATACATAATTCATTCTGAGGTTTAAAGAGAGATTCTTAATCGGATAATAGGTAATTCCCAGATTTAATTTATGTCGGGCAATATTGGGAATTGGTCCCCTGGAAGGTACACCATCCAGTTCCAGTAATTGCGATGGCAAGGTGCTGCGAATCTCGCGAAGAAATTGAGCATTGTTCAGCAATTCCGGGTTCACTGCAGCCACGGCATTGAGCACAGACTGTTCCAGTTGAGCAAGTACCGCGGCTTCCTGTGTGCGGATATTCGCAATCACTGAAGCAGCAGCATCCTGAATTGGATCGTCTCCGGTACGACCTTTCGTGGTCGGCGAAACAGCCAGGGTATAGGGCAGGTTGAGATAATACCCCTCCGAGAATGTATGATTGAAGTTTATCGAAAGGTTGTCCAGGATGAGAAAATCCGTCCTGGATTCAACACCAATGATTCGTGCATCTCCCACGTTCTGATTCTGATTCCAGTTACCGCCGGAAGGATTGTTCTGGGATGTTTGTACTTCTAGAATCAAATTCTCGATCTCATTTTGATAGGCCTGGACAGAGAAATAGTATCTCTTTTTGAACCTGTATCCAATTCCCACTTCCACGGAGCGCATTCGCTCCGGTTCCAGATTTTCGTTTCTTAATCTCTGAGCCGTTTCATTGTAAAGCTCCCAGGCTGTGGGTGCGCGAAAACCGGTGCCCAGCAGCAACTTTAATGTCAGATCTGAAGTCGCCTGATACACTGCCCCGAGTCTCGGCGTATGGGACTGGCCATAGTCGGTACTGTTGTCGTAACGATAGCCGCCAGTGATCTGAAGGTTGGATACGGGCCTGTACATCTGCTGCCCATACAGGGCATAATTGGAAGTTCTGATTCTCTTTTCGGATCCGTATGCCTCGGGTACCACCGTATGATTCCCTTCCCAGCCAACTACAGTTGTAGCCTTTGCCCCCGGATTGTAGGTAATCCTCTGTTTAAAATCGTATGCTTTGTCTGGTCTGGAGTAATCATAGATGGTGCTGGTATTGGCCGGATCAGCGATGAAATACGGGCGAACTCCTGCAGTATTTGGGTACTGTTCGCCGGAACTGGAAAGAATCTCGGTATGGCGAATGCCGGCTTCTGTATCCAGTGACAGGAAGGGACTGATTTCGTAAAGATATCCAAAGGTAAAACTATGGTTCTCAAAATTCCAGGCGGATCCGCGATACCCCAGCTTATCTGTATCTATCTGCTGTGTTCCGTTTGCGAATGTGCCATCTCCCTGCAGGTACTGCCAGTTCACCGTCTGGAAACGAAAGTTCCCCATCTGAAACTTTCCGGTGATGTTGTATGTATCGATGTTGGCCACGTTGAAATGAGGTGACCACCAGTATCCTACGGAGTTCGCACCCGGATTGCACTGACCACCGCAGATCTCGGACTCTACAGCATAGACCGGATCATTCTTGCCCATGTCCGAACGATCCAGACGACCAACATCGCTGAAGTCAGGTCCTACGGTTCTGTGCATGTACCCGCTCACAGAATAGGAAAAGGGCATCTCGGTTCCAGGGGTGGATCCCCTTAAAGTAACATTCGCTCCATAGCCAGGACGATCCAGATTGTTGTAGCCCCCGGCCGTAACTTCCGCTTCATTTGTGGGATTTCCATCATAGTCCTGGGTAATGATGTTAATGACGCCGTTAAAGGCGTTCGCACCGTAAAGAGCAGAGGCAGGACCTGCAATAACTTCGATCCGTTTCACATTGTGCAACGGAAAACGGATACTACCGGCAAGGATTGCGGCCTCCGTAAGATTGTTGTCCAGGACACCATCTACATAGAGCAGCGTCTTCTGGTTGTTTCCCACCAGGCCGCGCTGATGGATCAACTCCGGAAAAATGCCATAGGTATGTATAATATCGAATCCTGGAAGATCCTGGAGCGCTTCCACCAGTGTTCTATAACCTCTTTCGCGAATCTGTTGCTCGGTAATTACATATACGGCTGCCGGGGCTTCTCTCAGTGTGCTTCTGGTTCTTGTGGCGGTAATTACCTCCTGCTCTTCCAGAAGTTGAAACACTTCGCGTGTGGCCACATCCGGATCTCGCTCGGCCAGCGGCAGTGCATAGGTTTTCGCAAGATCGCTGGTACGTATGTAGCGATCCAGGTTCTCTCGCTTTACCCGTCGCGCAGCATTAACCC
>JBHIXQ010000119.1:0-6627 GCA_041984705.1 Leptonemataceae bacterium
TCGGTCCGTAATACCCAGCTCTTCGGCGGTTTTCGCGGCCTCCCATTCTACAGGAACTTCCTTTTCCAGAAGGACCTGGGCGATTCGGTCCCCATTCCCAATGGTAAAGTCCTGATCCGAATGATTTACCAGTATGATCTTGAGTTCCCCGCGATAGTCGGAATCGATGGTGCCGGGGGTATTGAGACAGGTCACTCCGTGGTTCAGAGCCAGGCCGCTTCTAGGACGCACCGATAGAAAGAATCCTTCCGGTATGGCAAAATACAGGCCGGTAGGCACGGCAAATCGCTGTCCCGGCCCGATCTTCAGGTTTGTATCCGGCGGAAGGTGAGCACAGACATCGAAGGCAGCCGCATGGCTGGACTTCTTCTCAGGTGGTCTGGCACCCGGCGCTTTGTAGAATTTTACAGTTTCTGCCATACTGCAAACTTCCTGGGCCTCTACAGCGGGCAAGATATTCCCCTGAAAACAAAAAAGGCCCCGGAGAAGGGGCCTTCCTGGTGCCGAAGCGACAGTATTTCTGACATGGTTGGTGCTTCCGGCTTTCGGATCTAAATATCCAGCCTGGAACTGCCAGAGCATGCCAGCTTTTAGACGAGGGCTATCTTCTGGGACCGCCTCGACCGCCACCGCCTGGTCGTCCGCCGGGGCGTCTACCGCCTCCGCCGCCGCCACGACGATCTCCGCCTCCGCGATGTCCTCCACCGCCATTGGCCCCTGCTCCGGAAGCTGCGAATTCATCGGCCAGCTCTTCGCGGATCAGGTCCACGCGACCGAATTGATCCACTCCCAGAACGCGAACCTTGATGGAATCTCCAATATCTACAACATCCTTTACGGAGTTCACTCGCTCTTTTGCAAGTTTGGAGATATGCAGCAGACCTTCTTTTCCGGGGAAAAGCTCGATGAACGCTCCGAAGTCCACAATCCGCTTCACGGTACCATCGTAGGACTCTCCTACTTCTACCTCACGGAAGATATCTTCGATCAATTTCTGAGCCAGTTCCGCTGCCTGAGTATTGGTGGCTGCAATGGTTACGGTTCCATCGTCTTCCACGCTCAGATCTGCGCCGGACTTTTCGATAATGCTTCGAATGACTTTTCCTCCCGGACCAATAAGCTCGCCAATGCGATCTTGATCGATCTGGATGGTGGTGATTCTGGGTGCGTTGGGAGAAACATCGGACCTGGCTTCTTTGATGGCATCGTCCATCTTATCCAGAATATGCATTCTTCCCTTTTCAGCCTGGGAAAGGGCTGCTCGCAGAATATCTACAGACAGTCCTTTTACTTTTATATCCAGCTGAAATGCTGTAATTCCTTTTCGGGTTCCGGCTACCTTGAAGTCCATATCACCGAAG
The DNA here is from genome assembly GCA_041984705.1 of Leptonemataceae bacterium. Taxonomy (GTDB): domain Bacteria; phylum Spirochaetota; class Leptospiria; order Leptospirales; family Leptonemataceae; genus UBA3465. The sequence continues at coordinate 1,362 of JBHIXQ010000119.1, forward strand.
TGGTCTTCGATACCAGCGATGTCGCTCAGGATGCAGTAGTCATTGTTATCGCCCATGATCAGACCCATGGCGATACCAGAAACACTTCTGGGAACCGGAACACCGGCTGCCATCATAGCCAGGGATCCAGAGCAAACGGATGCCATGGAAGAGGAACCGTTGGACTCCAGGATTTCAGAGACAATTCGAATTACGTAAGGAAACTCGCCCTTTTCAGGCACCATTCTCTTGAGCGCGCGTTCGGCCAGGTTTCCATGACCGATTTCCCGCCGGCCGGGGCCCATCATTCGCTTTACTTCGCCGGTAGAATAGGCCGGGAAGTTATAGTGCAGCATGAAATGCTTGTGCCGTTCGCCGGACAGGGTTTCGATTTTCTGAAAATCATCTCCGGTGCCCAGAGTAACAACGCCCAGAGACTGAGTCTGCCCCCTGGTAAACACTGCAGAGCCGTGCACCCCAGGAAGTACATCCAGTTCGATGGATATATCCCGGATTTCATCCAGTTTTCTGCCGTCGGCACGAGTGCCCTGCTCAAAGCAGGACTTTCGCACTACCAGATATTCCAGTTCATGCATGTAGCCTTTGATGTCTCGAAGAACCGTTTCCTGTTCTTTTTCATCTCGATCAGCTACGAGCTCGGTCTGAACGTATTCCAGAGCTTCGTTGTAGACTGCTTTCACAGCTTCTGCCCGGCCTTCCTTTCCTTTTGCGGAGTTGGCTTGCTCGAGCTTGTCAAAATATTTCGATTTTACTTTTTCGCGAATGGTTTCATCTGGCTTTCGCAGAGCAACTTCGCGTTTTTCAGGAGAGACTTTTTTGATCAAATCTTCCTGGATTTCGATCTTCTCTTTGATCTTCTTATGCGCAAAGTCCAGGGCTTCGATCATTTCTTCAGAGGAGATTTCTTGAGCCCCTCCTTCAATCATCATAACCGCATCTTTAGAGCCAGCTACAAGAAGCTCCAGATCTCCTTCCTGAATCTCTTCTTTGGTGGGATCTGCCAGGAGCTTTCCATCTTTGCGACCTACCAGAACTCCAGCCACCGGTCCATGAAATGGGATATCCGATACACCCAGAGCTGCAGACGCAGCCGCAATGGCATGGCCTTCAATGGATACGCTGGGATCTGCTGAGAGTACAGTTACGAGGAGCTGCACTTCGCAAAAGTAGCCCTCGGGAAACAGTGGGCGAATTGGTCGGTCGATTAACCGTGACGTAAGGGTTTCATGCTCCAGGGGACGGGCTTCACGCTTGAAGTATCCACCGGGCACTCGGCCTACAGCATAAATTTTTTCGCGATAGTCCACCGTCAGGGGGAAGAAGTCCTGCCCTTCTCGCGCTTCTTTTTCAGCGCATACGGTGGCGAGCATTACAAGATTTCCGTAGCGATAAACTACGGACCCGTGGGCCTGTTTGGCCCAATTACCAGTTTCTATAGACAGACCGGTTCCATTCCAGTCCGTTTCTGACTTGTGATAGTCCATTAATTCCTTCCGAACCGAGAGAGGAAAACTTTACTTACGGATTCCGAGTTCGCCAATTAGCTTTTTGTAGGATTCTACGTTCTTCTTTTTTAGATAGTCCAGTAGCTTACGACGTCGACCAACCAGTTTCAACAGTCCGCGGCGGGAGTGGTGGTCAGTTTTGTGGGTCTTGAAGTGCTCGGTTAGTTCCCGAATTCGTTCTGTGAGAAGAGCAATCTGGATCTCGGAGGATCCGGTATCTTTTTCTCCCTTCCCGTACTGCTTCAGGATTTCTCGTTTGCGTTCGGCTGTGATCATCTCTCTTCTTTTTTTACCTTTTTTAACTTAATCTTCCATAGTTCGCCGGAGCCCTGTGCAGAAAAGCAAATTTCCCGACCCATCTGGAAAAACGACATCCGAGCATGTCAGGTGCGGACAAATACCTTCTTCAGGCAATAAGCGCTACCCTCACGCTGAGCGATGGCCAACGTTGTGCCATCCGGCCGTAAAATCAGGAAGTTTTCTCCATCACTTTCTGGCAGGGGAACCGGGATCTTGCGTCCCTGCTCCAGCTGAATGGCTCGGTTTACATCCAGCCTGGTCTGGTGCCAGTCAGGAAATGCCCGGGGCAAAGAAAGAATCTCTGGCTCATGAATGGGCTCTCCGTCTTCAAATTCTGGTATCCACGAGTTTTCCAGAGTAAATGGACCCACCGAGGTGCGACGCAGGGCTTCCAGGAAGAAAGGAAACTCCATGGCTCTGGAAAAGTCTCGAACAATGGATCGAATATAGGTTCCTGAGCTCACCGTGAAGCGGCATTGGATAATAAAACCATTTGCATCCTCCTGGAAATCCAGCAGGGACGATTCATAAATTCGAACCGGCCTCGGTTCCAGGCGCACGGACTCGCCCCGCCGAACCCGGTCCGAGACCCTTTTTCCCTGTTGTTTCAGGGCCGAATAGTCCGGCGGAACCTGCATATGGGATCCCGCGAAGCTATGGATCCAGGACTGCATGGTATCGCGATTTGTGGCCAGAAAGTCCAGACAGCGATTGGCATCCACCTGCTCCAGCACTTCGCCGGATGGATCATGGGTATCTGTGAAACGGCCAGCGCGAAACGTAGCCTCATAGGTTTTATTGTAACGTAACAGTGAATCCGCCAGCACCGTGGCCCGGCCCACTACAAGAACCAGAAGACCGCTGGCGAATCGATCCAGGGTGCCTGTATGGCCAATCCGTCGAATTCCTGTGGCTCTTCTGGCCCGGCTCACCATTTCGGCAGAGCCCGGACCCGATGGCTTATCTACCAGAAGCAGTCCATCGGTTACTTCGCCCGGGTTGGACGGTATAGAATCAGAGACCTTTTTCGATTTTGTCCAGGATGGCATCGCCCTCTCGAATGCTGGTATCCAGCTCGAAATGGATACGGGGAGTCTGTCTCAAGCGCAGGGATCGGCCCATTTCGCTTTGAAAGAATTTCACCGCAGCCGTAAGGCCACGCCAGGTATCCCGGTGCTCATCTTCCGGGCCAAACAGGGAAATAAATACCGTGGCCTCGGAAAGATCCGGGGCCAGACTTACACGAGTGACAGAAACGAAGCCAATGCGCTCGTCTTTGATTCTTCGCTTAATAATCAATTCAGAGAGCTCCCGAACCATTGTAGATTCCAGACGCTTTTGACGAACCGGATTCATAACTTTGACTCAGCGCTCGGAGACGAAAATCTCAGAGAGTTCGCGCCACCTCATTGATTACATAGGCTTCCACAACATCACCTTCTTTGATGTCGTTGAAGTTCTTGAGCGAAAGACCACATTCGAAGCCTTCGGCCACTTCGGTGCTATCATCTTTATGACGCTTCAGGCTATCCAGCTCTCCGTCTTCGAAAATAACCACATTGTCTCGGAGGATACGAATCTTGTTGTTTCGGTGGATCTTTCCGGATGTAACCATGCAACCGGCCACATTTCCGACGCGAGAAATTCGGAACACCCGACGAACTTCGGCTTTGCCCTTCACTTCCTCTACGTAATCCGGCTCCAGCAGGCCTTCCATAGCCTTGGTCATATCCTCGATTACGTTGTAGATAATGCTGTAGTAGCGAATATCCACTCCATCCCTTTCTGCCAGTTCGGTGGCCTGGGGAGTGGCTCGCACATGAAAGCCTACAATCATGGCGTTGGAGGCCGAGGCAAGGCTCACGTCGGATTCGGATATAGCTCCAGTGGAGCCCATGATAACTCTTACTTTCACATCGTCATGCGACAGCTTCATGAGACCATCGCGGATGGCCTCCACAGAACCCTGAACGTCTGCTTTGACAATGATCTTGAGCTCTTTGTGCTCCTGCATCCAATCGGCCAGAGCATCCATACTGGGCTGAGCTCTTTCTGCGGCCCTGGAAATCTGCTCATAGTGCTGACGGGTAGATGCCATTTCACGGGCATACTTCTCTGACTCCACAACCTGGAACGGATCCCCGGCCTGAGGAACACCATCCAGACCAATGATTTCCACTGGAGTAGCGGGAGGAGCTTCTGTGCGCCGGCGTCCCAGGTCATCGAACATAGCACGAATCTTACCGGAGTAAACACCCACCACAAAGGGGTCTCCTTCGCGCAATGTTCCTTTTTCGATTAGCAGAGTAGCCACAGGACCTTTTCCTGCATCCACCCTTGCTTCGATTACGTGACCTACCGAACGCACATCCGGGTTGGCTTTCAGGTTCAGGATCTCGGCCTGCAGAAGCACCATTTCCAGAAGATGCTCAATACCGATGTGATTCTTGGCAGAGATCTCACAAACCACTGTATCGCCGCCCCAGGATTCAGGCTGCAATCCAGCCGTGGCCAGCTCTTGCAGAACCTTGTCCATATTGGCCGACGGTAGATCGATCTTGTTCACCGCTACAATGATAGGAACCTCAGCTTCTTTTGCGTGAGTAATAGCTTCCTTGGTTTGCTCTTTTACGCCATCGTCGGCAGCAACAACAAGGATAACGATATCGGTAACCGCCGCACCGCGGGATCGCATGGCCGTAAATGCTTCGTGACCCGGAGTATCCAGAAAGGTAATCTTCCCGGTGGGTGTTTCTACCTGATATGCACCGATGTGCTGGGTGATAGCTCCGGCCTCTGTATCTACAACATTTGATTTTCGAATAGTATCCAGCAGTTTGGTCTTACCATGGTCAACGTGACCCATGATGGTTACCACCGGAGGACGATTCTGACGATTCTCTTCTTTGTCTTCCTCTTCTGCGATAACCGTTTCATCGAACAGACTGACCACATTCACTTTGCAGCCAAATTCCTGAGCTACCAGAGCGGCTGTCTCGGAGTCGATGATCTTATTGATGGTAACCATCTCGCCCATCTTCATCAGACGCCCGATGACATCGCCGGGCTTCAGGTTGAGCTTCTTGGCCAGCTCCCCTACCTGAACGCTTTCCATAATATCTATAGAAGAAGGAACTGTAGTTCCACTGGGCTGGGGCTTGCGCTTGACCGCACGCTGAAACTTATTGATGTTTTCGTTGTCGTGGCCCCCTCGACGACCACCGCCCCGGCCACCTCGACCGCCGCCGGTATCTGGACCGCGATCCGGTTCACCTGGCTTTCCGCCGCCTCTGGGGCCGCCTGGTCCTTTGCCACCTCTTCCCTGCGCCTGATTGGCGCTGGCAGCTTTTCTTGTACTTTCCAGTAATGCATCAAAGGGGGTTCCGGCACCTGCGAAGCTTACCCGGCTTACGCCACCACCCTGGCCTTTCTGACCGCCCTGAGGTCTGCGATCTCCCTGG
>JBHIXQ010000119.1:6637-6899 GCA_041984705.1 Leptonemataceae bacterium
CGGCGGGGGTCTGAGCCACCACGATTCTGCTGTTGAGGTCCGCGCTGCTCTCCTCTGGGAGGTGGACCACCCTGAGGGGGTCTTTGCTGAGCAGGACCGGAGGAGCCGGGCGCGCTTGTAGGCGGAGTGGGCTTCTGAGTAGGCGCACCGGTTCGGGGGGTTCCTGCTTTGGGTTTTTTGGAAGCGTCGAAGTGTTCGGAAATATCCTTTTTCTGGTCCACCTTCTTCTTGATGACCAGCTTCTTCTTCCCTTTGGACGCGC
>JBHIXQ010000120.1:0-6852 GCA_041984705.1 Leptonemataceae bacterium
GTTCTGGCCGATACCGGCCGACCGCGTTTCTGGGCTTCCTGCAGAACCAGAAAAACATAAGCTGTGGTGTAGGGAGAGGAGCGAGCTGTACTGTTATCCTTCCATAACCGGAACCCGCCATCGCTGTTCTGGAATTCGGGCAGAGATTTCAGTACCAGATCTTCCAGCTGGGTTTTGCTGTACTGCCCCAGGAAACTGTCCGGCAGAAACCGATCCGGGGTTACCAGCGATACCAGGTAGGCGCTGCTTCGCTGTTCCAGACAGAGATAGGGATAATTTTCGAAATAATAAAAGGCTCCTTCCATGGCCTGCAAGACCGTAGAGCTCAGCTGCATACTGACTTCCGCCGGATACTTATCTGGATCCGGAATGGAGATAAACTCTTCGCCTTTTTGATCCTTTGTGGCCATGCCTGTGGTGGCAAAAGCTTCCCGATACCTTTCTATGAGCACCGGAAAAGAAAACTCCATGGCATCCAGCCTCTGCTGCCCATCCAGGGCGCTGAAACTTCCTTTTAGCTCTGTGCCAGAAGCGGGAAGCTTTTCCTTTTTCTGTGGCGTAGGCAACCAGCAGGTTTCCGTGGCTTCGGCGGTTTCACCTGCAGCAATTGTTAAGTTTCTATTTAGCGGATTTTCGCACTGCAGTCCAGGAAGCTTCATTTCCACTCTCAGATCTTTCTTTACCCCGGTGGAATTAATAACCAGAGAACCCAGCTCCAGGCGATCCCCTGGACGAATAAACCTGGGAACCAGCTTTTGGATTACCACATCTCTGCGGACCTGGATTTCGTAGTCCGATTTCGCGTAGCCACCATCCCTGGCCGCCATGGCCATAAAGCGAAACGTAGTCAGATTATCCGGTAGTCGAAAGGCAAACTGGATCTCTCCTTTGTTGTTCGCTTTTAGCTTTGGATTCCAATAGGCTGTATATTTGAAGTTTCTGCGACTGGCCTGATCGCCATCCAATCCAAATCCTCCAGAATCGTCCTCATCGCCTCCACCGCCGGGGTTATCACCCTTGGTTGCCAGCAGCAGTTGCTCGATAATGGAGCCTCGGTTTTCCAGAACTCGAACTCCCAGGGGCCAGCCAGAATACATCGCTTCCACTGGATCTGAGAAATGATAGTTCAATAGATCCAGTACAGCACGGTCCGCCACAGAAAGGGCCACTTCTGCGTTGGGTGCAGTGCGAATTGTGGTGGTGACTTCCATACCAGGCTTGCATGGATCGCAACTGGTTTTGATCGCCAGAGGTATTCGCTTCTGTTCGCTGGAAACGTTTAAACGCACCATACCCATCTTGAACTGCGGTTTTCCCGGATCTTCGGTTCTGGTGGGCTTCGCATCCGTTCTGGGTCGGATGAGCATTACACCTACATGAATCTCCGGAAGGTATTCCCCTTTGATAGGAATCTCAACACTTTGCGCTGACGATGTGATTTTTACGGTTCTTTGCTCAAAAACCTTTTCCCTTTCTACAGTAACTATGGCTGTTGCATCTTTGTACGGCGACTGAATCAATATCCTGGCCGTATCTCCTGGCTTGTAGTCAGTCTGTTCCGGTATTAGCTCGATTCGATCGTCCTGGGAAAGACTCCAGTATCCGTAACCGGCGCCGCCGACGTAAAAGGGCACTCTGGCGAAGGCACCGGAGGAAGTGCGAGCTACGATGAAATAAACTCCGGCTTCTTCTGGAACAAAGCTGAACTCCACAGGTGTCTTGCCGGTACTGAGACTTTCTTTCTTCACTCTCTGCAGGGTTTCGGTGGTTTCATTTCTTTCTGAACCACCAGGACCCCTGGTTTCAGAAGTTCTATAAACCCTACGAAATACCTCAATGGTGAGATTGGTGCTTTCTACCCGCTGATTTTTATTCAGTGCGATGAGCTCAAACCTGGCAGGCTTTCCTGCGGTGGTAAAATATTGCTTTCGCTTGATTCCCGGAAAAACATCATCTGCGAAGATGGTTGCGGTTTTTGTGCTGGTAACTGTGCGATCCCCAAGATCACGCACCTGGTTTTCTACGGTCAAAGTCAGGTGAGGCTTCAGCTCAATTCGGCCTGCATTCTCAGTATCCAGCACCACCATCTTTTTATGGGCCAGATTAGTCTGAAAGGCATGCTTCATTTCTCCTCTGGAATCCAGAGTGCCGTCCAGGCGAGCCACCAGAGAAGCCGAAGTAGATTCATAGTCATCATAAACCCAGTCCCCGAATGCAAAGCCCTGAAATCTGGAATCCCGGATATCCATACTCTGTGCATAGATGCTGAGCGTAGATTTTGCGCCTGCCATAGGAGCTCCAAACAGATAGACGCCCCGGGCCACCAGATCCAGAGTAGTTCCGCTTGAAACATCGCGAATACCATCGGTGGAAGCTGAAAACGTGGCCGGTCTGAATTCTTCTACCTGAAACGTAGCCGAAAGTTCCCGATCTGGAAATCCACTGATGGAAGATACCGCTCGGCCCTGGATTTCCAGAAGCTCTATGCGCACGGTATAGTGACCTGTGGGTGCATCCTTCTCAGTTTGTAGGCTCAGATCCACACCACCTTCTTCTGTTCCTTTAAGGGTGACATCTTTGATGATTTTACCCCTGGAGTTTCGCACGGTGGCCCGGACTTTTCCCTGGTTCGCATCCAGAGCCTTCAGCTGTCCGTGATGTAGCAGGGAAAGAAATGCTTTAACATGGATCTCTTCACCTGGCCTATACAGTCTGCGGTCAAATTCGATAATACCTTTAAGATCCGGATATCCTGCCGTGTAATCAAAATAGGATGAAACACTCCAGGTGTATCTATAGTGATCCCTGGATGTCAGGAAAGCCCTGTCTTCTTTTGTGGTGGCCACCACCAGAGTACCAGATGTAAGCCGATCCTGTTTTCGACCTACCTTGCAGTATCCCTGAGCATCGGTTTCGCAGGCGCCATGCTTTCGATTCAGCGTATAGGCATCCACTTTTGCTCCTTTTACAGGTGCATTGTTGCTTAACTTATGGACCCATACATGGATACCCATGGGACTTTCTTTTACGATCATCCCCAGGTCCGTAGATTGCAGTATTCGATAGGAACTTTCTCTGGATTTCTTGTTCTGCCAGTTCAATGTATCGGCTGCCACGTACACCGCCACCCAGCCTCGATGCTTCTTGTCCAGATAAGGAGAAAAGTCCACGCCGAAAGTTGCGGCATCCACCGGCTTCAACTTCGTGGGAATCTGCTTTGTCTCATAACTCAGATTCTTCAAATAAGAACTGGAACTGCTGCTGGCCAGATACTGCTGGATGTCAGACAGATTCAGAGTACGATGACCCACCGTAAATTCAGGAATGGCAGCCATACTGGCTGGCACCTGTTGTTTCATCTCAGATTCAATTACCTCGGATGTGCCGTATCGCATGGAGAAATCCGGACGATAGGCGGGCAGGGTAACTTCAAATTTATGGTTTCCGGAGAGCCTGTTACCCATCACATCCGTGAGTCCTTCGGAAACATAGATGGTAACCTTCTGCCCGGCTTCCACGGGCCATTCCCGAACAGACATGAACGTAGTTTCATCGCTGTCTGGAGTGCTTCGGTCCAGAGGCGGTTCGATGCGAATAAATTGCAGTGCTTTGGCAGGATCCACCGGATTGTTGAATTGGATTCCTGTAGACCAGGCATCCTGGAAATACCCACCTTTCTTTGCAAAGCTCACATGCAAAGGACCGTAAGTCTGATATGTGATTACCGAGTCCTGCTCCAGGCCATCGTTTCCACCTTCCGGAGGCAGACCTTTCTTCAGGATCACCTGAATCTTTGCGTTTCGAGGCAGCTCATCTTCGGGAATGAGACGCACGCTGGATTTATCCGATTCTGAATCGTCATCATCGTCCATTTTGTAGGTTGCTTTGAAATCTACTTCACGCCCGTTGGCCAGAATTCGGCCCATCCTCTGGATATCTCGAAGAGAGACCGGATAGTTGAAATAGAGTTTGAAATCCTCCTCATAGCGAATTCGATTTCCAGAGTAAGGATAGGAGTAATGTAGCCTAAGAGGAGGAGTGCGAAACCGAAATGTGTAGGCGGCCTTCATCTTTTTGCCGTTCAGCGCTTCCTGGACTGGCACGGTTACTTTGTAGGAGGAACCAGGCTTCAGGGGCTCATCCGGAATAAAAGCAGCTACCCGGGTGCCATACCATCGAATATCGCCTTTGATGGCAGGTTCAATCGAGAAGGATTCTCGTTTGGTTTCCTGGACTCGCCCCAGGGGAACCATGGGATGATTGAATACAACTACTATCTCTTGATCTAGCTGCGCTGTTTCCAGGAGTCCATCCGGGCTTGCCTGAATTACCTGAAGGATTTCCGGATTGGGTGGCTCCGGCTCCTGGAGTGGATTCGAAATGGCCGCAGGCAATGCCTGAAGCGGAGAATCCACAGCTTTCCACAGTCCCAGCAGGAGAATGCAGAAAAAGCCAGATAGAAATACAAAAAGAACGGCGGGCACGATTCCCGCTTTTCCATAGGTTTTAAAGTAGGCTCGGATAGGAGCAATGGGTTTGAGCATAATTTTTCCTGTAATTGCAGGATTGGGCCGATATTTAGACTGTATGCAACCGTATTCGGGGAAATTCTTTTTTGCACTGGCCAGCCATTTTTCAAGGAAATCTATATTTTCCCGGGCCCTGGCGATGTGCCTGGGCGCCAGTCTTCTGGTATCACTACCTATTTCAGCTCCGTTCTCTGGAAACTCGTCTGCTGTAAGGGCTGAATCTCCGGATTTCTCCAACATGGGAGAACTCCTGGAGACCAACCGGGCAGACATGGAGTTTATCAATATTGCACTTAGCAATCTGCCGGTGACTCCGGAAAACAATCAGCAGCCCTCCGAAGGAATGCAGACCGGCCTGGATCTCAAAGAAAAACTCAGCGAAAAAATGAAAATGGCGGTGGAACATGATTTCTTCGCCGGCATCTACTATCTTCAGGGAAAGTACGGACATACCTATCGAGAGCTGAGCACATCCAGAAATCTGCTGCAGCAGATTTATCGTGAAATCCTGGAATACTATATCGATGGCACCTGGGTTCTGCTGGAATCCGCGGCCCCCATCATTCTGCGAACTCAGGATGCCAAATCCAAGCACTTCCTGCAGCTGGGTTTTCGCGACCTGGAATCATCCCGATTGTTTCATCAGAGAGGAAGCAACATCGGAAAGAAGCTTTACACGAATCAGATCAACTTCTACAAGCAGGGCATAAAGCGGGTGCGTCGCGCTCGAAAATACGGCGTTCTGGCCATTCTGGAATCCAGGACCCCGGTGGAAGAAAAGAAGGAATATCAATACGTAAGCTACGATGAAGTGCGAAATCCTTCCATTACCGAAGATGTTAAGGAATATGATCGGGTACTGAACAAGATGATTGGTTTGATCAGTCGACAGCTGGTGGATGCCACGATTCAATCCTCCACCAGAGGTTATCCTCTGGAGCTGGATCTAATTGAAATGCACCAGGATAATTTTGGAGCCATCATTCCGGACCATCCACATCTATTGAATCGCTTTCTTTCCGAGGTAGAAACCGCCAAATTTCATGAGCGGCAAAAATTACCGGATCGCAGTCGCCCGTCTCGCTAGCGTATTTCTGACACAATAGCTCTATGGCGAAGACCTTGATGATTGCAGGAGCCATCCTTTTTGGTGTGGGGTTATTGTTCTATCTGGGTGCTCGCTTCGAGGGTCCCTTGAGCTGGCTGGGCCGATTGCCTGGCGACATTCGCATAGAGAAAGAGAACTTTTCCTTTTACTTTCCCATTACCACCAGCGTACTGATCAGTCTGATTCTTTCCGGTCTGTTTTATCTGATTTCGCGGATGCGCTAATGTAATGCCCTTTTCGGAGGGAAAAGGATAAATGGCAATCGCGAACTATTCAGATCCCGCACCGGGTCCGCCGGATCCGGGTCTACCTTCCGAATCACGCCGGCCCAGAAGCAGATTCAAGCTGGATTCAACAATGGTGGTGCCGGATTTTGTCATGGCCCGGACGGTATCTTCCACCATCTGGCCTGAAAGGGCGTCGGTAATTGCTTCTTTGAATCCGGATCGCACTTCTTCCTTGAACCTGGGAAGCATCGTTTCGCCGGCTTCTTCTACACCTTCTTTCAGACGGGTTTTTACAATCTCTGCGTATTCATCCAGCTCTTCTTCCAGCTTGGCCGCAACCCTGGATCTGTAATAGTAATAGAATGCCAGTCCAGTGAGGATGGCACTTAGAACAGCTGTAAATACACAGGCAGCAAATAAAACCAGATAGAATTCCAGGCCCAGAGCGCTCATAGACTTACTTTGAGATTATTTCGAAGATCGGTCAACCATTCTTCCATCTCATCTCTCTTCCTCTCCGCCACCTGAGTAATGCTGTGATCTTCCCGATCCAGAAGCTCTTCCGGGATCTCATCCAGAAATCGCGATGGCTCCTTTTCTTCTGTTTCTCCAAATCTTCGCCTGGTGCGACTGGCAGTCAAAAAAAGCTTTTTCATGGCTCGCGTAATGCCCACATAGCAGAGCCTTCGTTCTTCTTCCAGTGCGGCCTCGGGATTGTCGGATTCGGAAATGGATCGTTCCCCGGGAAAGATCCCTTCCATCATGCCCGTAAGAAATACCGTGGGAAACTCTAGACCTTTGGAAAGATGCAATGTGAGCAATTGGACTCGGCCCCGTGGATTATCATCGTCCTCATCGCTGGCCTGCAGGCTTATTCGAGCCAGAAAATCAAACAATCCGGGCGGAGTGGAATCCTCCCAGTTACTTTCAAAAAAGGCCAGCATGTTGGTTAGCTCAGAAAGATTGAGCATTCTTGCCCGAACCGCAT
>JBHIXQ010000121.1:0-6558 GCA_041984705.1 Leptonemataceae bacterium
TACAGAACCTATGTGGGGGCCGAACGTCAGGCTCAGCTGAATTCCTATAAGGATTATCTCAGAGGATACAATCCAGGTCTGTTTATGGATCTCAAGGGCGATGACATGCCCATTCTGGATGCCATTATGGCGAAGGTGTCCGCAGGCGAAACGGTATGGATTCCGAAGGATGGACTTGGTCCGGCTGAGGTTCGAGCAGAGTCTGACTGGGGTTCGGAAGCCCTGGTCGGGCTGCCGGATCATTTCTCGCTTATTGTTGGAGAACCCGAAGACAACACGGAATTTCAGCAGTTCGCAGATCTAACCGGCACAGCGGTTGAAGTAGAAGAAGTAGATCTTCAAGGCCGTAACATGGATAACCTCTTCGATTCAGACGGCTGGGAGGACATCCTTGCAAGCGATCCGCCTTCCCAGGGTCAGGATCCAGAGGCTGTGGACGATAGTCGCATACTGGAGAATGGTGAGGACACAAATCTGGAGGTTCGCTCTCCAACGATACGTGCGGTGATGCCTTATAGCGGCCGGACTGTGGAAAGTCTGGAGGATATGAAGCGAGTCTATTACGCGAACCTGGCAAACAATTACCTGCATCATGTATCCGACTTACACGATGCGCTTCGCACAGTGCTGAGAGAGTCCCAGGCTACTCAGGACCGGCAGGGTACTCTTCTGGAAACCGAGATGAGCGATGCCATAGTTTCCGCTCTTGCTACAGCCGAGGAGAGTCTGGAAGAGGGCGATCCCGCTCCAGCCATCAATTCAGAGAACTTCGAGGATCTTAACTACGAACAGCTCAAGACTCTGCTGGAGAATGAAGAAAACGTAGCTACTCTCAAGGAAACCTTACAAACGAAGGAAGCGGCTCTTACCGGCGAAATCGACGGTATAACGCAGGATCGCGTGAATGCGAAGGAGGTGTATCAGAGTGCTCTTTCTTCCAGAAGCAAAGCGCAAACCGAATATGCTCAGGCCGGACGAAGACAGGAATCCCAGAACCGAGCAGTAAGAGATTACTTTAACACCGTCATGGTGGCTGTGGAGCAGGACTACGAAGAGGCACGGGGAGACTACGAGCAGGCCGAAGACCAGGCCAATGAACTCCGACTGACTTATCGGGAAGCGTTGAGCAATTATACTCGTACAATGGATCAGATGTCTGCGCTGTTCGAAAGGGTGAATGCTTCGCAGCAGGAACTGGATACTCGAAGCCGGGTGCAAGAATATGCGAATACTCCGTATCTATATGCGTCCGCGGATTCAGGGGAATCTACCGGAGATTCGGAAGATGGGGATGATTTCGGACAGTCCATTGATGCCTATGAACTGCATTCTCAAGATGCAGATGAAGCCTTTGAGCGCGCACTGGCTGCCTACAATTCCATTGAAAGGCAATTCAAGCAGGCTGGATTTAATGTTCTTGTGCAGGATGATCTGGATGATTTTGCCAGGGTGGCCCAGCTTCGAAAGGATGGAAACAATCTTCTAGACGAAGAGCTGGAAGAAGAGGATTACGAGAGGCTGGCCGAGCTTCAGCAGTCCAAACATTCCGATTTTGAAGGAGCGCAGCCTTACGAAGCAATTCGAGAGCTCTTTGGACAACTCAGCATAGAGCAGCTGCAAGAGATTGCAGAGCTAGGAGCCGATCCCGATGACTGGGAGCTTTTGAACGGACTGGAGCAGTACCGAGAAGAGCTGGAAGAGATTCATGGATATGATCCGGGAATTCTAGATCCGGATGATGAAGATGAAGCTCCAGAGTGGCAGATTGCCGAAGAAGCGGAATTATACCTTCTGACGCTGCGAGATTTAAATGAGCGCTACGGCGAACTCATAGATACAAGAGCAGATTACATCTTTCACACTCGCCGCACTGTACGCCTGGAGAAAGCAGCGACGATAGTGCAGGCGGAAATTGAGAAAAGAATAGCAGCAGTCAGGAAGGCAGAGATTGAGTTTCGGCGAAAAATGCGCGAAAACCTGGGAAGAATGGAAGGCCCTGGCGACGATTCCGAGCGAATCAAGGCCAGAGAAATCGTATACCGGGCACTGGTTTCCCGGCTTCCCGCTCTAGATCCGGACGGAAACCACGAGATTGTGGTCAATCTGGGAGCCGAATTTGCGTCCTGGTTTATGGCGCTGCCGGCGAAACCCGGGAAGCGATGGGTTCTTCGGGTGGGATCGCTCAGTATCAATGGAGTCGACTGCAGCAACTGGCCGCTGCTGCGGGGATGAGCGAATGGATGTCAAAAAGTTCCCGAGAGAGGGATGCAATCAAGACCTGGATCAAAGCGGGAGGGGCATCGGCTCTGGGCTATAGCCAGTATGTTCCTGTCCATCAAAACTGGATGCGAAGCATGGGAGCCCTGGATGAAGCAATCCAGGAGAATCACATTCTACGTTCTATCTGGCTGCCTGTGCTATATAAATCTGCCGGACAGGCTCTTGCTGGCGCCTATACGGGTACTGCGAGCCCTGCTGTAGCCTCCTATCGTCATGCTTCCAAAATGCTGGCGCAAGGTGAGGCGAAATTACTTCTCAAGCAATGGAATTCGGTTATTGCAAGTTTTAATCTGGGGCAGGCAGGCGACAATGGAAATCTGGCAGATGTGCGCCGTGCTGAATTGCGCCTACAAAGAGAAAAGGCTCGGCTAAATTATCTCACCAAAGCTCCAGATCTTCATTCGCTCAAGAAAAGACTGAAGGAACTGGGTAGTGCTCGCGGCTATGAGATCACGAACTCCGAGCTGGATTATCTGTATGATTCTAACGAGGCCCCGGGGAGCGTTGCCGAAGATCGAAACGAAGAAGCGCTGAATATTTCGGAGCTGGCCACGGATGCGAAGTGTTTTGGCGCATCAGGTCGGCGATATTCCTGTGATCCAGAAAATTCCAGGAAAGGAGGAAAGCACCGAGATAATCTAACGGGCGAAAGAGTCACCTTGATGAATCCGGAAGCAGAGATAGATCTTGTATCCAGGGAAATACATCAATTCGAGGTTTCTGCGGATGCAGAAGCTGAGAGAGTATATGGCCTGGGGCGAGTTCTGGAGTCCACGGTCAATCATGCCCGTGGACTGCGTAATGAGGCGAAATCCGATTATCGCACCGCTGCAGAAACCAGAGAATTGGGTTTTGCGCTTTCTGAAAGATCTTCCACGATGCAGGGGCTTGTACATTGGGCCTCCGGTGATGATCCTGACACAACTACCACAGAGCAGAACCGGGGTGGTCGAGAGTACGGAGGATATGAGACGGTCTTTCTGGATTACCTGGAGAATGCATCCCGGATTCAAGAAGAGCAGCTCCAGCAACAGGCCGGGTTACAGGAAGCGGACTGGGATCGTCGCAAAGCAGAACTGAAGCGTAGAAAGAAGGAATGGTCCGCCAGAATGGATCTCATTAAGAGTCGGGGCCAGAAGCAATGGGCAGCCGCAGAAAATGCCTTCCTCAATCAATGGAATAATGCGAAGCAGAAAGCCGACATGCGCGAGCGGGAAGCGAAACAAGAATGGCAGCGCCGTATCCGAAGCCATTTCAGTGAGAAAGAGCGCTGGGAAGAGGATATGCGTAATCGCCTCGCTCGTAAGACCATCAAGGAGGACCTGGGCAGTTTGATCCAGAACTTGAACAATACGATTAGAGCGGACATGGATTCCCTGGACGTTAATATTCCTACCATCAGCAGATCATCCGTCCAGCGAGCCTTGAAGAATGTCGAAATGAATGCTCCGGACAGGGATTCTTTGTCCGGCATCAATGATGGACTAGAGCAGTTAAACGCCGTCGTTGAACTGGAAAGGCATAGCAGGGAGCTTGGTCAGGATAAAGTCTTCGATGCGTTCAGCGATTTTGAGGCGGACCTTGATCGCCACCAGAGACAGATGAAAACAGAAGTGAAGACTCAAATGCTCCAGGAATATCGCAACCTGATTGATGCTTTTGTTCGCGCCATAGAGAGGCGAAACGCGGCCTTTCAGAAGAATACCAGGTCTGCGGCTCTGGCATCCGGCTATGTAGATATGGGCCCTGTACTCATAAAAAAAGGAGCCGGCGGGAAGAATCTAGGAGCGATCAATCCAATCAACAACTTCGATATTCAATCCCGCGCCAATGAATTTCGATCAACCAGTGAAATCTATGCGTCCAGGGATCGATTCCAGAAGCTTATGAATACATCATCGCTGGCAGAATTTGAAGCAATGGTGCATGTAGAGAAACTCCGGGTCCGGGAGTGGATGAAAGAGATTTCTGGCACCACCCGGGATCGCGTAACCCGCAGAAAAACTCGGAGCTGCGAAAAGCTGGGGGAGTTCGGTTGCTGGATGGGGCGGGCCCCGGACGGGAAAGTGTCGGGCATGGCCGATGCACTGGCCGGAAAGGATGTCAGTTCAGTGGCTGCCGCTGGCCAGCATGCATCGGTATCCGCATTGATTCAGGGCTTCGCCGGAGGGCTGGGTGAACTCGGAGGAGAAAGCCGGCCGGGTCAACCAGGGATTCCAGGCTTCTATTTACAGATGAAGTTCATGAATGAAGAAGTGGCCCGTCGTTCAGCAAAAAGCATTTCGGTAAGCGGGCCCTCTATCGATCCGGTCAGTGGGGCGTTGAACAGGGCCAATCTTGGTTTGGTGCAGGCTTACAGCGATGTTGAAGTGGGTGCCCGGGTGCATGGATTGGACCGTGGAAAACTGAACCGGGCCCATGCGTTAACCCTGGGCATCAGCGGTGCCCGATCGTTTGCCATGTTTCTGGATGCCAATGGCGGTATGGGACTCGCTTCCGCGGCAGTAGGCGTTCTAAGTTCGGGGGTGAAAACCAATCATCGCACCGGAAGATCAGAATACCGCTTCACTACCGGCGATGCGATTTCCAACGCTACAGGAATAGGCTCAGCCTTCCTTCCAAAGGGCTGGTCGCAGATAGCTTCCGCGGCGGGCACCGGTCTTGGGGCCGCCCATCGGGAGTATCAGAGAGAACAGGACGGTGTTCAGGCTCTTGGACGCGGTCTCGCTTCCGGTATTTCATCTTACGGTTTGAGCGTGGCCATTCGAGGAAATGGTCTGACCGAGGGAGATCCACTATTGAGATCCGAGCAGGGGTGGAGCGGAGGATTTCGCAACTCTCTGATGGGATCAATGCTGGACGAGATTGGCAATTCAACCTGGGAGCTGGGTAGACGGAGCCTGGGAATGTCCAACAGCTACCGTGCCAGTATTCGGCCGGGCTTCACCGGACTAACCGGGATTCTGGGTAGCGCCCTGGAAAGTGCATGGAAGCAGGAATATCAAACACAGAAGCGCGCTCAACGAAATGCGCAAATTCGCAAGGCCTGGAATGCAGCAAGGAAGGCCCGGGATGAGAATCGAAAGCAAACAACCCTGGATGCAATGCGCGGAGTGCTCAATGACGAAAAGCTTGCGAAGAAGCTGGCCAGGCAGTTCAACAAACGATACAGGCTATCGGCCATAAAAAAGATCATGAAGATGCGAAACAAACAGAAAGGACGAACGTCCAGAGAAGGAAAGCTGAGTACTGCTGCCGATATCGCTGCTGCAGAAAGCATAAATCAAAACGAAAGGGATATCCAGGGGAAGCGCTATCAGGAAATCGACCGCCTTTCCCGGGCAATGGGACTGTCCATTGCTGAGGCTACAGACCTTGTCATTCGGGCTCATGGTGGGGACTCCATGAATGTGCTCAGTAAACAAAACATGCAGAACCTGTCCATAATGGATAAGGAATGGGATGACATGCAAACCGGCGGCGAAGGGCAGTCAGTGGGCCAGGACTGGAGCATAATGGAGATTTTCGCTGCTGTGAAAGAAGGTATTGAGCAAGGAGGAGATTCTGCCGGTATCGACTGGTCCCATCCGGTGGCCCGGTCCGTTCGCGCCGGCAATATGCACAAATACTATGAAGAACTGCGTGTACAGAGGAATTTAAAGGGTCCAGATCTCTACGCAGATAGCAGACCACGTATGAATCTCTATGATGCGCAGAGGAAGCCGAGAAGGAAGCATTTTCGATCCAGAATGAATGATCGATTCGGCACTGGCAGTTATCAGGAGTACCTTATCTATCGCCAGAAAATGCAGAAGGCGCTGGATCAATTGGACATCGGCGATGGATTTATTGCCCACGGATACAAGGACAACTCCCGAGAATCAATCCAGTTTATCAAATCCAAGGGACACTGGGTCAAAGAAGCGGCCATGGTAAGCCTCAATTACAAATCACTGAAGCAGGCGCGAATGGATCAAGCGCAATATGATAGGCGTCTCCAGGCGCGTGCGGTCGCCCGGATGAAAGCGTTGAAAAACAAAGCCGCCCGGCTGATGCAGGGAAAGGATCTAGAGACACAGGCAGTGTTACAGAAAGAAATCCGATCACAGTATAAGGCAGGAAGAATCCTGTACGAAGCCACTGAGATAGTGGCCACAGAGCTTGTAACATTTGGCGCCGCGAAAGCTCTGACCGTGGGAAAGCTGGCCTTCAGAGGGGCAAGGGCTGCAAGAATGGGTGCCAATGCCGGCAAATTGCGTTTTGGAATAGGGGCCTTTA